>CAYNWX010000069.1:0-14588 GCA_964401005.1 uncultured Natronohydrobacter sp. | reverse complement strand
GGCATCATGCCCTTTACAGTGGCAGCCGTCCCGACCGGCATGAAGGCAGGCGTGCGAATCTCGCCGCGGGGCGTCTCAATCCGGCCCTGCCGGGCGCGCCCGTCGCGGGCTTCTATCTGGAATGCGAATTTCATGGGGCCACGCTTTGCCGGAAATCCCGTGCTTTGCCAAGCGAAAGCGCCTCGGCTTCATCCTTGCAAAAATATCCCGGCGGAGCGTGGCGGAGCCACGCAGGGACAGCGCCCCCGACACCGCTCACCGCATGCGCCGCAAATAGACGTAATAGGCCCCCGCCCCGCCATGGCGCGCATGGGCTTCGCGCAGTTCCAAAACGGCACCCGCCAGCGGGGCCATGCGCAGCCATTGCGGCACATCGTGTTTCAAGGCACCCATGCGGCGCGGGATTGGCCCGCCATCTTCAACCCGTCGACCTTTGCCAGTAATCACCAACACCAGTCGCAACCCCTGCCCTTGGGCGCGCAGGATAAACCCATTCAGGGCAGCATGGGCTTGCGCCAAGGTCATGCCGTGCAAATCAATCCGGGCTTCGGGCTGCAATTTGCCGCGCGTCATGCGCTGAAAGCGGCGTTTGTCCATCGCCACCGGCGCATCGGACAAGGCTTCGGACAAGGGCCGCGCCAAGCTGTGACCGGGGAACACGCCGCTACCCACGGGTTTCAAGCTACGCGAGGGCGGTTTAGGCGCGACGGGCAGGGTCGGCAAATCTGGCACCGGCTCTTCTGTCGGATGGTCAAAAATATGGGCGAAGTCAGTTTTCATGGGCCGGGTGGTTTTGGCCACCCGCGCCCATAAGTCCTGATCCTCGGGGCTGAGCGTATTGCGCTTCTTGCGCGACATGCGCCCGTCCCTTCTTGCGGATCAATCGCCCGTGGCGACCAGTTTCCAGTTCGGGCTGTCAGACGTCATGATACGGGCAAAGGTCCAGACATCTTTCTGACGCTTGATCGCATTGGGGTCACCGTCGACCAATTCGCCGCTGTCAGCCTTGCGCACCGCCTGCGTCAATTCGCCGACAAAACGCAGGGTGATTTCGCCCTCTTTCGTGTCTTCGTCGAAAGTAGCTTCCACGATCTCGATCTCGCGCAGGCCAACAAAGGTTGCTTCGACCACCAAGCCCTCGCGCTCGCGCATCTGCACGACCTCGTCAAAGCTGTTGAACACGTCGCGCGACAGGAAGGGCAGAATCGATTCCATATCGGCGGATTCAAATGCCATCAGGATCATCTCATAGGCACCGCGCGCGCCTTGCAAAAAGTCGCTGACGCCGAATTGAGGATCGACCGCTTTCATACGTGCCAATGCCTTGGCGCTGTCAGACCCTTCGGCCACATGGTCGGTGATGTCGGTGTCCGGACCACCGTCGATTACCTCGAACGTCGGCTTGCGGCCAATCGGGGTCGCGGGCGTGTCACGCGGGACAGGCGACTTCTCGAACCCGTCACGGGTGCCCAATACGGACCGCAACCGCAGGATCAGGAATACGGCAATGCCTGCAAGAACGAGTAGTTGGATCACGGCGGGGTCCATTGTTACCTCTGCGAGGGATTGGTATGACTTGGTTGATGCATATGTAAGGTGGCAACACGGGCAAGTCCACCACCAGCGGCCCGATCCTTGGGGAATGAGGAGAAGACATGCCGATATTGCTGGCGTTTCTGGCGATTCCATTGTTGGAAATCGTTCTTTTCGTGCAACTGGGCGGCGTTTTAGGCGTCTTTGGCACCCTACTTGAAATTTTTGCGAGCGGGGCGCTGGGCATCTTCCTGATGCGTCTGGAACCCTACCGCAACGCCACAGATATTCGCGCGGCCCTTGCACAAGATCGCAGCCCCGCTAGCCCCATGGCACATTCTGCCCTGCGCATGATCGGGGCCTTGTTGCTGATTGTGCCGGGCTTTCTGACAGACGCTGTCGGGCTGTTGCTGCTAATACCCGCCCTGCGCATGCTAGCCCTGCGCCGCGTGGTGGTGCAGACCCAGCCGCGCGCACGCGACGATATCATAGACGGGGACTACACCAAGGAAGCCGATGCAGATCAGGACCGCCTGCCACCCGATCCGCGCCAATACCGGGATTGAGGCGCGGGGGCCGGGCTGCTAAACACCCTCGCAACAAAGCAAGCCAAAGATGGAAAGCACAGAAATGACCGAGAACGACACTGAAACCACCGCTCAAGGTAACGGCGCACAGGCGCAGACCCCAAAAGTCAACATGCGTATCCTGACGCAATACATGCGCGATCTCTCTTTCGAGAACGTCGCTGCACAGAAGAAACTGCAAGGCACCAATGTTCAGCCGGACATTCAGGTGCAGGTCAGCCTTGATGCGCAAAAGCGCGATACCGAGAATCAGTATGATGTGGGCACCAAGTTCAAGATCACGTCCAAGAACAAAACCGACGATCAGGTCTTGTTCCTGATCGAGTTGGATTATGTCGGTGTCTTCCTTGTGGAAGGCGTGCCGCAGGAACAATTACACCCGTTCTTGCTAATCGAATGCCCGCGCATGATCTTCCCCTTCGCGCGCCGCATCATTTCCGATGTGACCCGCGATGGCGGTTTCCCACCGCTGAACTTGGATACGGTCGATTTCTTGGCACTTTACCGCCAAGAACTTCAGCGCCAGCAGGCGCTGCAAGCCCAAAATGGCGGCGCGGCCCCTGTCGCAAACTAATCTGCACGAGGGCGGGCGCACCGCGCCTGTCCTTACCCGCCGTATTTGGCCCAGATGGCATTTTCGCCAAGCTTTGCCACGAACGCGGCATGGGCAGCGGCTTCCGCTTCTGACACTCGTGGTGGCAAGGGCTTTGGCCGTTTCGGCAGCGGCGCATTTTTTGCGCCACCGCCAACAAATGACGGCCCTGTCGACAGCGCGAAATCTGGCTGCGCGCCGCCCAATAGTTCCAGATACACTTCTGACAGAATTTCACTGTCCAAAAGAGCGCCGTGCAGGGTGCGCGATGAATTGTCGATCCCGAAGCGACGGCACAGCGCATCCAGAGACGCCGGCGAACCGGGGAATTTCTTACGCGCAATCGCTAGGGTATCCACTGCGCGCACCCATTCCAATTCGACCAGCCCCATGCGTTTCAGCTCGAAATTCAGGAACTTCATGTCAAAAGCAGCGTTGTGAATGACCAACTTCGCATCACCCACGAAATCTAGGAACTTCTGCCCGACCGCCGCAAATATCGGCTTGTCGCGCAGCGTTACCTCTCCGGGGCGAGCGGGGCGCGGCTCTGCCAGCAGGTCGGGACCAATACCATGCACGCCGAACGCCCCTTCAGGCATGTCGCGCTCGGGGTTGATATAGACGTGAAAGGTCCGTCCCGTGGGCCGCAGATTGACAATCTCCAGCGCGCCGATCTCGACAATCCGGTCGCCTTGCTCCGGTTCAAACCCCGTGGTTTCGGTATCCAGAACGATCTCACGCATTTGCCTTGCCCCCCAGCTTTGCCACCAGGTCTTGCACAGCCGCGCGTGTGCTGTCCATATCCAGTGTCTCTATCACGAAATCGGCGCGGACGCGTTTTTCCGCGTCAGGCATTTGCCGCGCCAGAATGCGCTCGAACTGCGCTGCATCCATGCCGGGACGGGCCAGCACACGGGCGCGCTGCATGTCTGGCGGCGCGGTCACGACCAGCACGCCATCCACATCCGCGCCCGTTTCGAACAGCAGCGGAATATCCAGCACCACCAGCGGCGCATCCGCCCGCGCGATAAAGGCGGCGCGGTCGGCGGCCACCAGCGGGTGGACCACCGCTTCCAGCTTGGCCAGGGCGGTTGGGTCGCGGGCGATCCAGTCTTTCAACGCTGCGCGGTCTATGCGGCCATCCTTGACTGAATCGGGGCATAACGCGCCCACGGGCTGAACCGCTTCGCTCTGATATAATCGGTGCACGGCAGCATCGGCATCCCACACAGGCACGCCCAGATCGCGGAACATCTGCGCGGTGGTAGATTTTCCCATACCGATGGACCCCGTCAACCCCAGCCGATATGTCATGCCGCCAGCACCGCGCGGCGCAACTCTTCCGTTACTTCTGGCCGCAACCCGAACCAACGCTCGAAGCCCGGCACGGCTTGGTGCAATAGCATTCCCAACCCATCGACCACCACGCACCCCTTGGCACGCGCCTGCGCCAGAAGCGGCGTTTCCAAAGGTGTGTAGACAATATCTGTAACCAACGCCGTAGCGGGCAGAGCGTGCAAATCTATCTCCAGCGTCGGTTGCCCCGCCATTCCCAAAGATGTGGTATTCACCAGCGTCGCCACATCACGCAATGCCTGTGCGCGGTCGTCCCATGACAACGGAGTCACGCCGAACTCGGCGGCCAGATCATCTGCCCGCGCCGTCGTTCGGTTGCTCAGGAAAATTTCGGGCACGCCCGCATCTTGCAACGCCACGATAATGGCCCGAGCCGCGCCGCCAGCACCTAGCACCACAGCGGGACCGCGCTTAAAATCCCAGTCTGGCGCGTTCTGACGCAGATTGGCGATGAATCCATAAGCATCTGTATTGTCAGCATGAATCCGGCCATCAGGGCCAAAACTTAGCGTATTTGCCGCCCCAATCCGCCGTGCGGTATCAGACACATCATGCGCCAGTTTCAGCACCGCCTCCTTATGTGGAATGGTCACATTCGCCCCCACGAAGCCCAACCTGGGCAAGGCATGCAGCATATGCGGCAGGTCTTCAGCTTCGATATGTAGGGGCACATAATGCCCCGGAATGCGCATCTGCCGCAGCCATGTCCCGTGCAGCACCGGTGAGCGGCTATGCCCAACAGGGCACCCAATGACACCGGCCAAGGGTATCTTCATCCCCCAATCTCCCCACGCAAGCTCAGGTAGTTCAGCAGTTCCAGCATCGGTAGGCCCAGAATGGTAAAATAATCGCCCGTGACCTGCGCAAACAGGCGCACGCCCTCTTCTTCCAACTTGTAAGCACCCACCGTCTCGCCAATCCCTGGCCAATTGCGGGTGATATAATCGTCCAGATAAGCGTCGGAAAAGTTGCGCATGGTCAGCCGCGCCACCCCGACATGTCGCCAGACGGGCTTGCCATCCTCATACAAAACGGCTGCCGACAAAAGCTGGTGGGTCTGACCGCGCAAGGCCTGCAAGTGCCTGCGCGCATTCTCTGCCGAGCTTGGTTTTTCATAGAGCTGGCCTTTCAGCGCCAAGACCTGATCGCACCCCAACACCAAGCCCGAATACTTGCCAGAGATTTTGCGCGCCTTCCCTTCGGCCAGCGCATCGGCCACATCTCGTGGTAGGGCGCCCTCGGCCAGAAGCGCATCACGGATGGCGGCTTCGTCTATGCGTGCGGGCTGAACGTCTACCTCTACCCCGGCGCGGCGCAGCATCTCTGCCCGAATGTTCGATGCCGATGCCAGAACAAGCGCCATGTGGATATCCTTGTGAGCAACTGGCCCCAGAGACTGGGACAATACGGGCTAAAACCACCCTGATACGCGGTGCTGCCACTTTCCCACATTGCTTTCAAGTTCCCCGACCAAGTTATCCCCCTGTGAGTGCGCGCGGTCACTGCCTGTGGACCAATCTGCGCTGTAACACATAAATGATTAATGTTCTATTTTTGATCTTGTCTATATCACTGAAACTAAATGATTTTCTTGTTAGTCATTCCTAACACGCGACATTGTGCCCTGTGGATAAAGCTGTGCAGCTTTGTGTAATCCCCATATCCACAGGGCCTATCTACATCATCATTTTCTTTATTCTTTTCTTTTTATATAGAGGTGCCAAAGGGAGCCGAACATGCTCATCACACTCTACCCATGGATCAAGGCGCTGCACATCATGGCGGTGATTAGCTGGATGGCTGGGTTGTTCTACCTGCCACGGTTGTTCGTCTATCATGTAGAACGTGGCACCAGTCCAGAAATGACCGCAACCTTCAAGGTCATGGAAGACAAGTTGCTGCGGGTTATCATGAACCCGGCTATGATTACGGCTTGGGCAACGGGCTTGACCATGGCAGCAATGCCATGGGTTTTGGACCTGGGCGCGATCTGGCCTTATTCCAAGTTTGCAGCCCTGATCGGGATGACATGGTTCCACATGTGGTGTGCCAAGCGCCGTCGGATTTTTGAGGGCGATGGCAACACTCTGACGGGCCGCCAATACCGTATGATGAACGAAGTGCCCACGCTGATGATGGTCATTATAGTCATCTCTGTTGTTGTGAAAATCTAGGCCCGATTGACTTAGCACCAAGCTTGCGCTAAGCGCAGATAGCTCTGCCGTCCGGCGGAAAGCGTTTCCGATTGCACATCGTGACCTTTGACTGTCCCGCCACCAGCGCGGGCAAAGTGGATAACCCATGCTCGACACCGAACTTGACCAAATCGAACGCCTAAACCTTTCCGAACTGAAGGCCAAAAGCCCGGCGGAATTGTTGGCGCTGGCCGAAGAGCTGGAAATTGAAAACGCCCCTTCCATGCGCAAGGGCGAGATGATGTTCTCGATCCTGAAAGAGCGGGCCGAGGAAGGCTGGGAGATTTCGGGCGAAGGTGTGCTGGAAGTGCTGCAAGACGGTTTCGGCTTTCTGCGCGCGCCCGAAGCGAACTACTTGCCCGGCCCCGATGATATCTATGTTTCACCCGACATGATCCGCCAGTATTCGCTGCGCACGGGTGACACGATCGAAGGCGTCATCCAGGCCCCCGCCGAAAACGAGCGCTATTTCGCGATCACCAAGGTCACGCAAATCAACTTTGATGACCCGGCCAAATCGCGCCACAAGGTGCATTTCGACAACCTGACGCCGCTTTATCCCGACGAACGGCTGTGGATGGAAACAGACGATCCGGCCACCAAGGACCGCTCCGCGCGGATTATCGACCTTGTCTCACCGCTTGGCAAAGGCCAGCGCGCGCTGATCGTGGCACCACCGCGCACGGGTAAAACCGTGCTGCTGCAGAACATTGCCCACAGCATCGCCAAGAACCACCCTGAATGTTACCTCATAGTACTGCTGATTGACGAACGCCCGGAAGAGGTGACGGACATGCAGCGATCGGTGAAGGGCGAAGTCATCGCTTCGACTTTTGATGAACCTGCCACCCGCCACGTTGCCGTGGCAGAGATGGTGATCGAAAAGGCTAAGCGCCTTGTGGAACACAAGCGCGATGTGGTCATCCTGCTCGATTCGATCACGCGCCTTGGCCGCGCCTTCAACACCGTCGTGCCATCCTCGGGCAAAGTGCTGACCGGCGGTGTGGACGCGAACGCCCTGCAACGTCCCAAGCGTTTTTTTGGTGCCGCACGGAACATCGAAGAAGGCGGGTCGCTATCCATCATCGCCACAGCGCTCATCGACACCGGCTCGCGTATGGACGAGGTGATCTTTGAAGAATTCAAGGGCACCGGTAATTGCGAAATTGTTCTGGACCGCAAGGTCGCCGACAAGCGCGTCTTCCCGGCGATGGATATTCTGAAATCCGGCACTCGGAAAGAAGATCTGCTGATCGACAAGAATGATCTGCAAAAGACCTTCGTCCTGCGCCGCATCCTAAACCCGATGGGTACGACAGACGCGATCGAGTTCCTGATTTCCAAGCTGAAACAGACCAAAACAAATAGCGATTTCTTCGATTCGATGAACGCCTGAAGCCATGGATACGATTTTCGCACTGGCCTCGGCCCGTGGAAAATCGGGCGTCGCTGTCATTCGTATTTCCGGGTCGCGTGCCCATGATGTGGCGCGCGCGATAGCAGGCAACTTGCCGCCCATGCGCGAGGCGGGGCTTCGTATGCTGCGCGACGGGGCAGGGGAACGGCTCGACTCCGCACTGGTCCTGTGTTTCGCGCAAGGAGCCAGCTTCACGGGAGAGGACGTGGCCGAATTGATGGTCCACGGCAGCCTCGCCACCGTCACCGCGATTGAACGGTGCTTGGCGCAAGACCATGGCTTGCGGTTGGCGCAGCCCGGTGAATTCACGCGCCGCGCGCTCGACAACGGCATGATGGATCTGACACAAGTCGAAGCGTTGAGCGATCTTCTGGAAGCCGAAACCGAAAGCCAACGCCGCCAAGCTTTACGTGTGTTGGATGGGGCGATTGGTAAGGTCGTGGCAGAGTGGCGGGGGTATTTGGTTAAAGCAGCCGCGCTAGTCGAAACAGCGATAGATTTTGTTGAGGAAGATGTCGGCAACTTCGATGACATGATCTTGCAAGAGCTGCGCGCGGTGCAGGCGGGGTTGCAGTCTGAAATGGCCGGGCAGCGCGCCCGCGAGCGGGTTCAGACCGGGTTTGAAGTAGCTTTGGTCGGCCCGGTAAATGCTGGCAAATCCAGCCTTTTGAATGCACTTGCGGGGCGCGAGGCCGCGATCACATCCGATATCGCCGGCACCACCCGCGACGTTCTGGAAGTGCGCATGGATGTAGGTGGCTATGCTGTGACCTTTCTGGACACCGCCGGTTTGCGCGACACACATGAACAGGTCGAAGCCATCGGGATCGCGCGCGGCAAGGCGCGGGCAGAGCAAGCGGATTTGCGGATTATTCTTCAGCCGGCCAACGACATATCGGCTGTATTTCATAATGAACCACATGATATCGTTGTTCGCAGTAAGGCTGACCTTGGCGATATCAGCGAAGGCGCGATCTCCGTTGTGACCGGGCAGGGGCTGGATTGGCTTCTAGATGAAATTACTGCTCGCCTGTCTGCCATGATTGCGCGTGATGGTGTCACGATCCGCCATCGCCACGCGCAGTCGATGCAACAGGCCGAAGCTGCCTTGACGGATGCGATTGATAAAATCTGCCAAGGCCACTATATCGCGGAACTTGTAGCAGCCGATATTCGCACCGCGATGACAGCCCTCGATTCGCTGATCGGTGTGGTAGACGTGGAAGACGTGCTGGGCGACATTTTCAGCAATTTTTGCATTGGCAAGTAGGAGTGTTTCACGTGAAACAATACGATGTGATCGTCGTAGGCGGTGGTCATGCTGGCGTTGAAGCCGCTCTTGCCGCAGGCCGCATGGGCGCCGCGACCGCTCTCGTGACCTTTCGTAAAGACGACCTTGGTGTCATGTCCTGTAATCCGGCCTTTGGCGGCTTGGGCAAAGGTCACCTGGTGCGCGAGATTGATGCGCTCGATGGCGCAATGGGCCGCGCATCAGACTATGCTGCGATCCAATACCGGCTGCTAAACCGGTCTAAAGGCCCTGCCGTTCAAGGCCCGCGCGTACAGGCCGACCGTGCGCGCTATCTCGCTGCGATCCAGAAAATTGTTGCGAATGCGCCGTTGGTTGATGTGGTCGAGGCGGAGGTCACGGCTCTGGTGATTAGCGGCGATACTGTGAGCGGCGTTCAGATAAACGGCGAAATGATGCTACACGCCCGTGCTGTGGTCTTGACCACGGGCACTTTCCTTGGCGGGAAAGTGTTTATTGGGGACAAAAACTTCCCTGCCGGGCGCATGGGCAACGCAGCATCTACGATTCTGGCGCAGCAATTGCGGGGCATGGGTTTGCCGATGGGTCGGTTAAAAACGGGCACCCCGCCACGTCTGCGCCGTACTAGTATCGACTGGGATTCGCTTGAACAGCAGCCCGGCGATGACATACCGGAATACATGTCGTTCCTGACGGACAGAACAATTGCGCCACAAGTCTCTTGCGCGATTACGCATACCAATCCGCAAACGCATGATATTGTCCGCGCTAATCTCGACCGCTCTGCCATGTATGGGGGGCATATCGAAGGTGTTGGGCCGCGGTATTGCCCGTCTATCGAAGATAAAATCAGTCGCTTTGCCGATAAAGACTCGCACCAAGTGTTCTTGGAGCCTGAAGGCTTGGACGATGATATTGTGTATCCGAACGGCATCTCCACGTCGTTGCCTGTCGAGGTGCAAGAGGCTTATGTGCGCACGATTCGCGGTTTGGAGCAGGTTGAGATCACCCAGCCCGGATACGCGATTGAGTATGACTACATCGACCCGCGCGCTCTGGACCTGAGCTTGCAACTGACAGCACTGAAAGGTTTCTTCTTGGCAGGGCAGATTAACGGCACCACCGGCTATGAAGAGGCTGGCGCACAAGGATTGGTGGCGGGTCTGAACGCGGCGCGGCATGCGACGGGTGAAGAGCCTGTCCGTTTCAGCCGGTCCGACAGTTATATCGGTGTTATGGTCGATGACCTGACTGCGCGCGGTGTGTCGGAGCCTTACCGAATGTTTACTTCTCGTGCCGAGTATCGTTTGTCGCTGCGTGCGGATAATGCAGATCAGCGATTAACGCCTTTGGGCGTTGCATGGGGCTGTGTTGGGTTAGAACGACAGAAGACATTCGAATCCAAACTGGAAACGCTCTTATCTGCGAAGGCATTGCTACGAAGCCAGACATTTACGCCAGCCCAGTTGCAGGTGGCGGGCCACAAGGTTAGCGAAGATGGCATTCGGCGCAATGCGCTTGAGTTGTTGGGGTTGTCTGGTTTCGGTTTTGACGTGCTCGAAACACTGCATGCGCCATTTGCGGATATTCCCGGAGGGGTTAAGGATCAATTAACCAAAGAGATGGTCTACGCAGCCTATTTGCGGCGGCAAGAAAGCCAAATCGCCGCGCTGCGCTCCGATGAGGCGCGGGCTATCCCGACAGAACTTGACTACGGTCAGATTAGTGGTTTGTCGCGTGAATTGGCGACCAAGCTCTCTGTCGCGCGGCCAAAGACAATAGCACAGGCCGCACGGATTGACGGGATGACACCGGCGGCGCTTGTGCTGCTTCTTGCGCGGTTACAGAAGCAAGAGAAGCGTTCCAGGGCATGACAGAACGCGTTGCTGGGTTGGATGTTTCACGTGAAACAATAGAGGCCCTTCGTCATTTTGAGGGGCTTTTGCGCAAGTGGAATCCGCGCATTAACCTTGTTGCCCCATCCACGCTGGATGACCTGTGGCAACGCCATATCGTGGATTCTGCGCAAGTTTTCGCACTGCCCAATCCCAATATAGATCACTGGGTTGACCTAGGCTCTGGCGGGGGTTTACCGGGCGTTGTTTGCGCAATCCTTGCCAAGCAGCATGCACCGAACGCTCGCTTTACCCTTGTGGAAAGTGACAAGCGCAAAGCTGCGTTTCTGCTAGTGTGCAAGCAAGAGCTTGATCTGTCCCTCACGGTCAACGCCACGCGCGCCGAAAACCTTGAGCCCGCGAGCGCGGATGTTGTGTCTGCCCGCGCCCTTGCGCCGCTTGCCCAGCTTTTACCCATGGTTGTCCGGCATCTGCGCCCGGATGGTGTGGCGCTTTTGCCGAAAGGTAAAACATACGAAGCAGAGCTTGAAGCGGCTCGTTTGGGGTGGCAATTTGAGGCGGTGGTCCATCCAAGCAAGACCGATGAGCTTGCCCGAATCTTAGCCTTGAAGGATATCAAACGTGTCTAGCCAGCCGAAAACACGGGTTATTGCGATTGCGAACCAAAAGGGCGGCGTTGGCAAGACCACGACAGCAATCAACCTAGCGGCTGCATTGGCAGAACAAGGCAACAAAACGCTGCTAATTGATATCGACCCACAGGGCAATGCATCGACCGGGCTGGGGATTGATGCGAAATCGCGCAGGCACACAACCTATGATCTTGTGTTTGGCGATGTGCCGGCCACGGATATCATGCGGCAAGTGGGGGAATCGTTGCTATGGGTTGTGCCCGCGACGACCGATCTGTCCTCTGCCGACATTGAACTTATGTCGCGCGCGCGCCGCACTTACCTTCTGCAAGATGCCTTGCGCCAGCCCGCAATTATGCAGGCCAGCTTTGACTACATCTTGATAGATTGTCCGCCCTCGCTGAACCTGTTGACGGTGAACGCGATGGTCGCCGCGCATTCGGTCCTGGTGCCCTTACAAGCTGAATTTTTCGCGCTCGAAGGGTTGTCGCAGCTTATGTTGTCCATCCGCGAATTGCGCGAAACGGCGAATCCTGCCCTTCGGATCGAGGGCATTTTGCTAACAATGTATGATCGACGCAACAACCTTGCCCAGCAGGTCGAGACAGATGCACGCGACAATCTGGGTGATCTGGTGTTCCAGACGGTCATCCCACGCAACGTTCGGGTGTCGGAAGCACCCTCTTATGCCGTGCCCGTGCTGCAATATGATTCGCAGTCGAAAGGGGCCGTTGCCTATCGGGACTTGGCGGCAGAGCTGATGGCCAAGCATGGCAAGCTACAACAGGAAAGGGCTGTTTCGTGAATGATCGAAAGCCAGAAAAGCGCGGAGGCCTGGGGCGCGGACTTTCGGCCTTGATGGCCGATGTTGCCTTAGAGCAGCAGGGTGCAGCACCAAGCAAGGGTCCGATTGTGAAGCTTCCGGTGGAAAAATTGGTGGCCAACCCAGACCAACCGCGCCGCTATTTCGATGAAACCGCTCTGGCGGAATTGGCCGCTTCCATTCGCGAGAAGGGTGTTATTCAGCCGCTTGTCGTGCGCGCAAAGGGTGAGCTTTATGAGATTGTGGCGGGTGAGCGCCGTTGGCGTGCCGCGCAACGCGCGCAAGTTCACGAAGTGCCTGTGGTGGTGCGTGACTTCACCGATACCGAGGTGTTGGAAATCGCCATTATCGAGAACGTGCAACGGGCCGATCTGAATGCGGTGGAAGAGGCCCAAGGTTACCGCGCGCTGATTGAGCGGTTTGGCCATACGCAGGAAAAACTGGCAGAGGTGTTGGGCAAAAGCCGGTCCTACATTGCCAACCTGTTGCGCTTGTTGAACCTGCCGGAAGATGTGCAGACGCTGGTGCGCGATGGCAAGATAAGTGCTGGTCATGCGCGGGCGCTTGTTACGGCAGACGATTCGAGTGCGCTGGCGCGTAAAGTTGTGACCGAAGGTTTGTCGGTGCGCCAAGTGGAAGCTTTGATGAAGCGGCCTGCTAGCGGTAGCACGGCCAAGCCGCGCCCCAAGAGCAAGGACAGCGATACGCAGGCATTGGAGAATGATCTGTCAGCGGCGTTGGGGATGAAAGTGTCCATCGAGTATGATGGCGGAGGCAAAGGCAGGATATCGGTGGCTTACCGGACGATGGAACAGTTGGACAAACTGTGTTCTATCCTCGGAACGCCTAGGTAAGCAATTCGCGCAACACCCCGTTCAGCACGGCGCGCCCGGCGGCGGTTGCCGATAGCCGAGGTCCGTTGGTTTCGATCAGTCCTTGATCTACCAGTGCATCAATCCGGTCCTGAGGCAGGGCTGCGCCGTTTAGGCGAGCAAAACGCTCCATATCTAGACCTTCTGCCAGTCGTAGACCCATCATGATGTGTTCAAGCGCTTGCTCTTCGGGCGGAATCGCCTCTCGCGGCGTTTCGCCATGGCCTTTTGTTTCAACCTGTTCCAGCCATCTATTCGGCATAAGCGGCGTTTGGGTCGCCCAGCGGCTGCCGTCCAGCGTTAGCCGCCCATGCGCACCGGGGCCGATACCCGCGTAATCGCCGTAGCGCCAATAGATCAGGTTGTGGCGTGACCGCGCGCCGGGGCGAGCGTGATTAGACACTTCATAGGCGGGCAAGCCGTGATGCGCGCAAATATCCTGCGTGGCCAGATACATATCGGCGGAGATGTCATCATCGGGCAGGCCGTGCAGGCCGCCCTTGGCCGCGCGTGCGCCGAACGCGGTTCCGGGTTCGATTGTCAGTTGATAGAGCGACAGATGATTGACGGCCATGGACAGCGCTTCATTCAGTTCTGCTTGCCAGTCGCTGAGGGTTTGGTATTGCCGCGCGTAGATCAGATCGAAGCTGATGCGGTCGAAGGTTTTGCGCGCAATGTCAAAGGCCGTGCGGGCCTCTGCCACCGAGTGCATCCGGCCGAGGCGCTTTAAGTCTGCATCGTTAAGCGCCTGAATACCCATGGAAATACGGTTTACACCGCCATCGGCATAGGCGCGGAACCGGCCGGCTTCGACAGAGGTCGGGTTGGCTTCCAGCGTAATTTCCAGATCATTCGCGGCAGGCCAACGGGCGCGGGCGCGCTCGATGATCGCGGCGACCACATCGGGGTTCATCAGCGAAGGGGTGCCGCCGCCGAAAAAGATGGTGTTCAGAACACGTGGCCCGGTTTCTGCAGCCAGCCGATCAATCTCGGACAAATAGGCGCGCGCCCAGGCGGATTGGTCCACTTGGGCGCTGACATGGCTGTTAAAGTCGCAATAGGGGCATTTGGCTTGGCAAAACGGCCAATGGACATAGAGGCCGAAGCCGCCATTTTGCCAATCGTCCATGGTTAGCCCTTAAAGGCCGTAACTTCGATTTCGATCAGCATTTCCGGCTTGATAAGCCCCGCGATCACCATGGTCGCGGCGGGGCGGATGTTGCCCATCGCCTCGCCCAAGGCAGGCAGCAGGTCGTCCAGCAGGGCGGCGTCGGTCAGTGTGTATTGCACGCGCACCACGTCTTCCATGGTGAAGCCACCCTCGGCCAGTGCCTTGGCGATGGTGCCAAAGCAATTGCGCGCTTGGTCGGCCACGCCCTCGGGCATGGTCATGGTGGCGTAATCGTAGCCGGTCACTCCGCTGACAAAGCACCAATCGCCTTTCACGACGGCGCG
>CAYNWX010000068.1:0-2993 GCA_964401005.1 uncultured Natronohydrobacter sp. | reverse complement strand
TTCCCGTCGCGGTCCAGCTCTTCAAAGCTGGGCAAGGTGCGGGGGCCCATTTCGCTATTCCCACGGGCGAAAGCAGTGCCAGCACCCAGCGCAATGGTCAGGGCCAATGCAGAGATCAGTGTCTTTTTCATCGTCGCTCTCCTTGGTGTGTCGCGGCCCTCTTGGCCGTTCGATACCTGTTGAACGCGACAGTCATCCAGTTCCGTCGCACGAAGTTTGACCACGCTATAGGCGCGATCTTGCGACACGCTGACGCAAAATCTGTATTGCGGGTGCATTTTAGGACCAATGCGCGTAATCGGGGCAGGTTGCACAGGAGCGCGCGCATGACCCTCTCGCAGATTGACACGATCGAATCCGAACGCCCCTTGGGCCAAGCCATGTTACGCGGCATGCGGTGCAAATGCCCGGCCTGTGGTGCTGCGCCCATGTTGCGCGCCTATCTGACCGTGCGCGATTGCTGCCCAGCCTGCGGCGAAGACCTAAGCCACCAACGCGCCGATGATGGCCCAGCTTACCTGACCATGCTGGTCACGCTGAAAACGGTGGTGCCGTTGATGGTGTACATCATGTTCAACTACAACATGAACCCGACACTTCTGTTTGCCTTGTCCGCGCTGCTCTTGGTGGCAATGACCCTCTTTCTTCTGCCCCGGTTCAAGGGCATGATCGTGGCTTTCCAATGGGCAAAACGCATGCATGGGTTCGGCGATGAGCGAGACGATTGACAAAACAGCCGTTCGCGACGCGGCCACGATCATCTTGCTGCGGCAGGGGGCGGACGACGGCCCATCTGTGCTGATGGGGCAGCGCGGCGCAACAGCGGCTTTCATGCCCGACAAGTTTGTCTTCCCCGGCGGCGCGCTGGATGCAACAGATGCGCTTGTGCCCGTCACCATGCCCGACCCCTGCCGGGGACGGATTGCGCAAGGGCACACCAACCCCGACGCCCTTGCCGCCGCCGCCATCCGCGAGATGTGGGAAGAAACCGGGCTGATGATGGGGCTTCCGGGTCAGTGGGATGACCCGCCCGCCGATTGGGCTGGCTTTGCCGCCCATGGCTTGCGCCCCAATGCAGACGGTTTGCGTTTCATCTTTCGCGCGATCACCCCGCCGGGTCGGCCCCGCCGGTTCGACGCAAGGTTCTTTCTGGCCGATGCGGGCGCGATCATGGGCGATCTGGACGATTTCTCTGCCGCTTGCGAGGAACTATCGCATCTGCACTGGGTGCCCCTTGCGGACGCGCGCGCGCTGAACCTGCCCTTCATTACCGAAGTGGTTCTGGCCGAAGTGCAAGCCATTGCCACGGGCAAAGACAAGCCCGACACGGTGCCGTTTTATGACAACTCTACGGGTGTTTCAGCCTTCCGTCGGATTGCCTGAGCTTTTGGACGAAAAAAGTCCGGGCAGATCATGCCCGGACCAGTCCAACAGGGAGGAACTCTGCGCCATAACCCCGACGCAGGAGGGATTTTGAAAACAATCGCTTCGCTATCCTACCATTGATCCCGATTCTGGCAACAATAAGACAGTCATCTGATCGTTACGAGGCAAGTCGATACCCACCCGATTCCGTCAGCAGCAGCGAGACGTTCGAGGGGTCCGGCTCTATCTTCTGGCGCAAACGGTAGATATGGGTTTCCAGCGTGTGGGTCGTAACACCCGCATTATACCCCCAGACCTCGTGCAACAGCACATCGCGCGGCACCACGCCTTCTGGTGCGCGATACAGGAATTTCAGGATGTTGGTCTCTTTTTCCGTCAGGCGAATCTTGCGGTCCTTCTCATCAACCAGCATCTTTTGCGCAGGCTTGAACATATACGGACCAAGCTGGAACACCGCGTTTTCAGATTGTTCATGCTGGCGCAACTGCGCGCGCAAGCGGGCCAACAAAATGGGTAGCTTGAACGGCTTGGTAATGTAGTCATTCGCGCCCGAATCCAGCCCCAAGATCGTGTCAGCATCCGAATCATGCCCGGTCAGCATGACCACGGGCGATTTGAACCCGGCCTTGCGCATTCGTTTGCACAATTCGCGACCGTCGGTGTCGGGCAGTCCTACGTCCAGCACCGCCAGATCAAACTGGCCTGCGCGGACCTGCTCCATCGCGGCAGCGCCATCGGCGGCTTCGAACACGTCAAATTCGTCGGTGGCCAGCAATTGCTCTGCCAGCGCTTCGCGCAGATCGTCGTCATCATCCACCAGAAGAATGCGGCTCAGCTTGGGCATGGAAAGACTCCTTTTTGCGTGTGCTTTACTTGCATGTCGGGCGCAGGCTTCGGGCTGCAACAAATGCTACAGACAAGTCACGCGGATGTGTCGCCAGCGCAGGTTTTGTTTCAATTCCGCCTGCCAAGCGACTATGTGTCGGAAAACAAGACGGGTCTGACATGGCATTCGGGCTGACACTGGTGGAACGGATCAACCGCGCGCGGGCCGATTTGCGGCTGGGCGTACCGATTGTTCTGACCGGGCCAGAGGGCCATGCGCTGGTCATGGCCGCCGAAACCGCCACGCGCGAGCGGCTGGATGCGATGCGCGCCCCGGGCCTAGTGCTGGCGCTGACCCGCCACCGCGCCGAAACGCTGAAGGCGCGCCCCTATGACGGCGATCTGGCGCGTATTCTGGTGCCAGAGGGTGCCGATCTGGCATGGCTGCGCGCCATGGCCGACCCGGCGGATGACCTGCGCCACCCGATGAAGGGGCCATTTCAATCCATGCGCGAGGGGTCGGCAGACCTGCACCGCACGGCACTTGCACTTGTGAAAACCGCACAGCTTTTGCCCGCCGCCTTGGTTCTGGACGCGCCCGACCTGCCCGATGGCTTGGGCCTGACCGAATTGCCCCTCGAACCTCTTGCGCAAGAACTTGCGCGCTCCAGCGAAATGGCCCCGGTGATCAACGCGCGCCTGCCCATGGTCGCGTCCCAAGCGGGCCGTGTCCACATCTTCCGCCCGCGCGACGGTGGCGAAGAACATTACGCGATTGAAAT
>CAYNWX010000067.1:0-4746 GCA_964401005.1 uncultured Natronohydrobacter sp. | reverse complement strand
TTCTTGTTCGAAGCGTCGCATGGCCGCCCCGACACGGTAGAGTGGCCGCAAAATGGCATGTAGCGACAAAAGCGTGATCGCGGTTCCAACCAGTGTCGCGCCCAGCAGCAACACCGCAAGTTGCATATTTCCGGCGATCCCCCCGGTGCGCCAGAACAGGTAGGCGGTCGCCGCGATGAGTGGGATATGCGTGCAAAGAAAAGCTATGAAAAACACCTTGGCGGTAAAGCTGTTTGGGAACAAACGGTTGAGAGCAAGATAGACAAACATGCGGGCACCCTTGAAAGAACGGTGCCCGCAGGATCGTATCAAATTGCTAAGATCCGGTTAACGCGGTCAAGCGCTTGCTGTGCCCTTCTTGGCTTCGGCATAGATCAAAAGCGGTTTCGCGTCAGAGTTAACTGCCTCTTCGTTGACGACCACTTCGCTGACATTGTCCATCCCCGGCAGGTCGAACATGGTATCCAACAAGATATCTTCCATGATCGAGCGCAAGCCGCGCGCGCCGGTCTTGCGTGCGATGGCGCGTTTGGCAATGGCGCGCAGCGCTTCATCCGTGAAGGTCAGGTCGGCGCCTTCAATGTCGAACAGCTTTTGATATTGCTTCACCAGCGCATTCTTCGGCTCGGTCAGGATCGTGACCAGCGCATCCTCGTCAAGATCGGTCAGGGTTGCGGTAACGGGCAGACGACCTACGAATTCCGGGATTAGGCCGAATTTCAGCAAGTCCTCGGGTTCCAGCTGCTTCAGGCGCTCGCCCACCGTGGTCTGGCTTTCATCCTTTACATCGGCCCCAAAACCGATGGCAGAGCCTTTGCCGCGCTGCGCGATGATCCGGTCCAAGCCCGCAAATGCACCGCCACAGATGAACAGGATATTCGTCGTATCCACTTGCAGGAATTCCTGCTGCGGATGCTTGCGCCCGCCCTGCGGCGGCACAGAGGCAACGGTGCCTTCCATCAGCTTCAGAAGCGCCTGCTGCACGCCTTCCCCCGACACGTCGCGGGTGATGGACGGGTTGTCGGACTTGCGCGTGATCTTGTCGACCTCGTCAATATAGACAATGCCGCGCTGCGCACGTTCCACGTTGTATTCGCTGGATTGCAGCAGCTTGAGAATGATGTTCTCGACATCCTCGCCGACATAGCCCGCCTCGGTCAGCGTCGTGGCATCGGCCATTGTGAAGGGCACATCCAGAATGCGCGCCAGCGTTTGCGCCAGCAGCGTCTTGCCACAGCCGGTTGGCCCGATCAGCAAGATGTTGGACTTGGACAGCTCCACCTCGCCAGCCTTGCCGGAATGGTTTAGCCGCTTGTAGTGGTTGTGCACAGCAACGGAGAGCACGCGCTTGGCTTGTTCTTGCCCGATGACATAATCATCCAGAACGTTGCAGATATCGCGCGGAGTCGGCACACCATCGGTGGTTTTCAGCCCGCCCGATTTGGTTTCCTCGCGGATAATATCCATGCACAATTCAACGCATTCATCGCAGATGAACACGGTCGGACCGGCGATGAGTTTGCGGACCTCATGCTGGCTTTTGCCGCAGAACGAGCAGTAGAGCGTGTTCTTGCTGTCAGTTTCGGAAGTCGGCATCACTCACCTCTGCGGTCTGAACTGCGATAGGAAATCTTGGGCGGGCCGTTTCCCGGCCTTCTGGCTGTAAAGCCTAGGTCACTCGCAAGGCGGGGACAATGCAAAACTGCATTGCCCGCCATGTTTGCGCGGCACGTTGGTTTCGCCATGACCATCAAGCCCCAGCAGTGTCGGCGCGAGAGGTCACGATCTCGTCGATATGGCCCCAATCTTTCGCTTCTTCCGGGGTCATCCACTTGTCGCGGTCCAGCGCCTGCTGCACGGTTTCATAGCTTTGGCCGGTGTGGCGCATATACAGGTGGTAAAAACGTTCGCGTGTCTGTTCAATGTGCCGCGACTGGATCAGGATATCGGCCGCGGTGCCTTGGCTGCCGCCAGAGGGCTGGTGCACCAGAAATTCCGAGTTGGGTAGCGAGAAGCGCATGCCTTTTTCGCCGCCCAACGCGATGACCGACCCCATGGACGCGGCCAAACCGCACACCAATGTCGAGACGGCGGGTTTGATGTACTGCATCGTGTCGTAAATGCTCATCCCCGCGATCACGGACCCGCCGGGAGAGTTCACATACATCGAAATCTCTTTCGAAGGGTTTTCCGCTTCCAGATGCAAAAGCTGCGCCACGATCAGCGAAGCCATGCCATCATGCACCGGCCCGTTCACGAAAATGATACGTTCTTTCAGCAGGCGCGAGAAAATGTCATACGCGCGCTCGCCCCGGCTGGTCTGTTCCACGACCATGGGGACAAGGTTCATATAGGTTTGGACTGGATCATTCATAGCGCCTGCTTTCCTCAGTGACCTGTCGGGGTCGGTGATACCGTCTATTGGTTGACTGAATCTTAGTGCTGCGCTTGGCTGGTCGCAAGGGGCGGGCCGCAAGTTTGACTGCGCGCTGCACTCCGCTAGGCCGCTGCTGCGAAAATCGCGTCAATCATGGCTTGATTTCCGCGCGACATTTCCAACGGGCAGGCAAAAGATGCGCCCGTTTCCGCGCTGGCGGCAAAGTTTTCCAGCATCAATGCGTATTGGTTCATGTTGTTGAACCTCTGCATATGCAGAACGCCGTCTGACAGCCATTCCACCTTTGCGTCGCCATAGACCGCGCCATTGAAGGGCGCGGCAAGTTCGATCCAGCCATCTTGGCCGTGAAAGATCATGTGTTGGCGGCGTGTTTGCATCATGCCGCAATAAAAGGACATGGTGAAATCCGGAAAATCGGCCCAGACGCGCGCGAAGATATCGACGCCGTTCTGGTAGCGAATGTCGGATCGCAGGCGCGTTGGTTCCGCCCCTGTCGCCATGCGCGCGGTGATACAGGGGTAAACCCCCACATCGCGCAAACCGCCACCGCCTTTTGCCGGGTCGTGGCGAATATTGCCAAGGTCGCGGTTGGTGTAGGTGAAACAGCCCTCGATATGTTCCAGCCGCCCGATCACGCCTCTGGCCAGCAGGTCGCGCACAAGCGCCCATTGCGGATGGTGGGCGACCATGAAGGCCTCGGCAATCAGCTTGCCCGTGGCGTCGCGCGTCGTGATAAAGCTGTCGATCTGGTCTGCATGCAGCGCGATGGGTTTTTCGCACAGCACGTGCTTGCCTGCTTGCGCCGCGCGAATGGACCAGTCCACATGCATGTCATTGGGCAGGGGAATATAGACCGCGTCCACGTCCGGATCGGCCAGCAGCGCGTCGTAGCTGTCATGCACGCGCAGGCCGGGGACAAGTGCCTGAAAGGGTGCGACCTTGGCCATATCGCGCGTGGCCAGCGCCACAAGTTCGGCTCCACGTGCCAGTTGCATGGCCGGTGCCAGATCGGTGCGGGCGATCTTCGCGGCCCCAAGAATTCCCCAACGCATATTCGCCTCCCCGTGCTGTTGGCGCTACCATAGCGAGGGTAGCCGCCTGCGCAAGAGGTGCAGACCATTGACGCTTGCGGCCCCTGCGGCTAGGGCAAGACGCAAGACAAAGGATGGCCGCAGATGAACCTGTTTACCGAATTTCACGCCTGTGTTCTGGACAAACTCGCCGCGCTGAGCGCCCAAGGCGCGCTGCCCGAGGGCTTGGATTTCGCCAATGTCACGGTCGAGCCGCCTCGCGATGCTGCCCATGGCGATCTGGCCACGAATGCCGCGATGGTTCTGGCCAAGCCTGCGGGGTTGAAGCCGCGTGACATAGCCGAAGCCTTGGCCGTGGAACTGGCGCGCGATCCGCGCATTGCAAGCGCCGAGGTGGCAGGGCCGGGTTTTCTGAACATGCGGCTGGAAAACATCGTTTGGGCCGATGCGCTGGGCCACATTCTGACCCAAGGTGCGGATTACGGCAAGTCATCCATGGGGCAGGGGGTGCGGGTGAACGTGGAATTCGTGTCCGCCAACCCCACCGGGCCAATGCATGTGGGTCATACGCGCGGCGCGGTGGTTGGTGACGCATTGTCAAAACTGCTGGCCTTCGCGGGTTATGACGTAACGCGCGAATATTACATCAATGATGGTGGCGCGCAGGTCGATGTTCTGGCGCGTTCCGCCTATGAGCGCTACCGTGAGGCGCATGGTCTGAACCCCGAGATTGCCGAAGGGCTTTACCCCGGCGAATACCTGATCGAAGTGGGCGAGGCGCTGAAATCCGAATTTGGTGCCCGCTTTCTGGACCAGCCCGAATCCGAATGGCTGGAGGTGATCCGCGATTTCGCCACTGACCGGATGTTGGCCATGATCCGCACGGATCTGGCCGCTCTCGGCGTGGAAATGGATGTCTATTCGTCCGAAAAGGCCCTTTACGGCACTGGAGAGATCGAGCGCGCAATCGACAGCCTGCGCGCCAAGGGGCTGATCTATCGCGGGACACTCGAGCCGCCGAAAGGCAAAACCCCCGAGGATTGGGAGCCGCGCGAGCAGGTGCTGTTCAAATCCACCGCCTACGGCGATGACGTGGACCGGCCGATCATGAAATCGGACGGAAGCTGGACCTATTTTGCCCCCGATATTGCCTATCATTCCAACAAGGTGGATCGCGGCTTCGACCTGCTGATCGACATTTTCGGGGCCGACCATGGCGGCTATGTCAAGCGCATGAAGGCGGCGGTGGCCGCGCTGTCGGACGGGCGGGTGCCGCTCGAGATCCGGCTGTGCCAGCTGGTGAAGCTGACCAAGGGC
>CAYNWX010000066.1:0-11442 GCA_964401005.1 uncultured Natronohydrobacter sp. | reverse complement strand
GCCTCGCCAAAATAGGACAACAGCACCTGACGGCGGCAGGCAACGGCCTCTGCCAGCCCCAAAAGCGCGTTCAAGCGCACATGGTCGGCTTCGCGCCTTTCCGGGGGCGCGGGGCTTTCGTCAATCTGGGCACGGCGCAGGCGAATGTCATCGGGGCCGTATAGGGTAAGCGTATCGGCGGGCGCGCCATCGCGCCCGGCGCGACCAATTTCCTGATAATATGCCTCGATCGACTTGGGCAGATCGGCATGCGCGACCCAGCGGATATCGGGCTTGTCTATGCCCATGCCGAATGCGACAGTCGCCACCACGATCAGATCATCCTCGCGCTGGAACAGTTCCTCCACGGCGCGGCGCGTGTCGGCCTCCATCCCACCATGATAGGCGCGGGCGTTGTGGCCCGCCTCGCGCAGACCCTGTGCAAGCGCTTCGGTCCGCGCACGGGTCGCGCAGTAGACAATGCCCGATTGTCCGCGTCGCGCGCCCGCATAGGTCAGGATCTGCTTGCGGGGGCTGTCCTTGACCGCGAAGTTCAGCGTGATGTTGGGCCGGTCAAACCCGCGCAGAAAGATATTCGGCGCGCGCCCATCAAACAGCCGTTTCAGAATTTCGGCCCGGGTTTCTGCATCGGCGGTGGCGGTAAACGCCGCCATGGGCACATTCAGCGCGCGCCGCAGATCACCAATCCGCAGGTAGTCGGGCCGGAAATCGTGCCCCCATTGGCTGACGCAATGCGCCTCGTCCACGGCAATCAGGGTGCAACGCGCGCGGCGCAGCAGGTTGATAGTGCCGGACGATGCCAGCCGCTCTGGCGCGATATACAACAGTTTCAACTCGCGCCGGTCGATGGCGTCGAACACCGCATCCCGTTCAGCTTCGGTATTGCCAGAGGTCAGTGCGCCTGCGGCCACGCCCAATTCCTGCAAACCGCGCACTTGGTCACGCATCAACGCGATCAGGGGCGAGATGACCAGCGTCAACCCGTCACGACACAGCGCGGGCAGCTGGAAACACAAGGATTTGCCGCCGCCCGTGGGCATCAGCGCCAGCGTGTCTTGCCCTGCCGCGACAGAGGCGACGATCTCTGCCTGCCCGGGGCGGAACCCGTCAAAGCCGAAAACCTGTTTCAGAATGGCTTTCGGGTCCGCCTCGTCAGAGGAACATGGAAGCATTGTTGGTGATAATGATCTGGATTGCGTAAATGGCCAGAAGCGCCACCAGCGGCGCAAGGTCGATACCGCCCAAATCGGGCAAGAACTGGCGGATACGGCGGTAAACGGGTTCGACCAAACGGTTGATGCCGTCCCAGATCGACGCCACCAAGGGCGAGCTTAGGCTGAGCACGTTGAAATTTATCAGCCAGCTCAGGATGATATGAATGATGATGATGAATTGCGCCACGTTCAGCACAAGCAAAAGTATCTGGAGGATCGACAGCATCTTGGGCCTTTTCGCGTTGGGTTGGCCAATATCTAAGGGCGCAGGCGGGTAAGAGCAACCACTTCACCCATCTGGACACGCGCGGCACAATCGCTAGGTAAGGGACAGCGCCACACAGGACCGTTTGACCAATGCTCGTTATCCTCTCGCCCGCCAAGAAGCTTGACTGGACCGCCCTACCCGACGCCACCACCCGACCCGATTTTCAGGCCGATGCCGTGGCACTGGCAGACGTGGCGAAAGGTCTGGGCGCGCCGGGACTGAAGAAGCTGATGCATATCAGCGACAAGCTGGCAGAGCTGAATCTGGAGCGGTTTGAGAATTTCGCCGCAGACCCAGAGCCAGAGGCCACCCGTCCAGCCATTCACGCCTTCGCGGGGGATACTTACACGGGCCTCGATGCCCGCTCGCTCGACGCGGACGCGCTGGATTGGGCCAAGGGCCATCTGCGCATTCTGTCGGGGCTTTATGGCCTGCTGCGCCCGTTCGACGCGATGCAGTCCTACCGGCTGGAAATGGGCAGCCGCTTGGCGACCGCGCGGGGCAAATCGCTGTATGATTACTGGGGTGACCGGATTTCGAAGGCGCTGAATGACGCGGCACATAATGCTGGCGCGCAAGTGATCGTGAATTGCGCATCTCAGGAATATTTCGGTGCAGTGGATTTGGGTGCCTTGCGCTCCCGCGTCGTGACCCCGCAATTTCTGGACAGCAAAGATGGGTCGGACCCCAAGGTCATCAGCTTTTACGCCAAGAAAGCGCGGGGTGCGATGGCCCGCTTCATCTTGGAACGCCGCCTGACCGACCCGGCAGAGCTGTGCGCGTTTGATACCGGCGGCTATACCTATGTCCCGGCGCAATCGACCGAGGATCGCCCTGTTTTCCGGCGCGAGAGCTGACGGGCATTGCAAGCGCATGCGGCGCTTGCCGCCTGCTCAAGTCCGCGTTATCGGATCTTGCTTGGCGGGCAATTCGGCCTCATCTCATATGTTAGGCGCGCGCGGTTCATTGGATTTTTGCCGCGCATTCTTATGTCAACATCAGTGCGGACGCTCCGCGCCTTTCACGGGAAGTGCCGCTTTTCATGCTTGACCAGTCTGACGGCAGTGAGGGTGTCGCCGAACCGCCTGAGAAAGCCGAGCGCCTCGCAGCGGGGCCAGCGCCAAGCCCGCGCCGCCCAGTTCAAGACATGCTGGAGCAGATACGCCACGCAGCAGATGGTCCATCGGTTGCCGTAGGCGATGTAATGCGCGCAATGGATGCCAGCAGCCGCCCGGTCTTGCTCTTATTACCCGCATTGATTCTCGTCTCGCCCCTCAGCGGTATTCCGGGGCTGTCTTCGTTGGGCGGGCTGACGATTGCGCTGGTCTCGGCGCAAATTCTGCTCGGGCGCGAGGCGATCTGGTTGCCCGGTTTCATCCTGCGCCGCAGGCTTGCGACAGAGCGCCTTAACTGGGGGCTTGGGAAGCTGGACAAGGCCGCCGCTTTTATAGACCGCAAATCTGTCCCGCGCGCGGAATGGATTTTTGCCTTTCCGGGACGTCATCTTCTGCTGATCACCTGCATGACCTGTGGTCTTATCATGCCGTTTTTCGAGCTTGTGCCCTTTTCCGCCACCACACTTGCGGTGGTCGTCAGCATTTTGGCCAGTAGCCTGTTGGTGCGCGACGGCGTTGTCGCGGGACTTGGCTTGGGCGGCTTCGGGTTGGCGGTTATGCTGATCGCAAAACTCGCCACGCCCTGACCTAGATTGCGCGCCGTTATTCGGCGGCGCGCAAGGGCAGTTCCGGCTCAAGATCGGGCAAGGCTGTGACGGGACGGGTTGGCAGCGTGCCTGTATCCCAGATCAACTCGGCCTCACGAATGCCCGTCAGTTTCTTTTCCAAGGCGCGGTCGCGGCGTGCCGCGCTGTCCCGCTTCGAGAACAACCAGCGCAAGCCCAGTGCGCCGCGATAGGCCCCTTTTTCGATCCAGATGCGCAGAGCCAGCAATGCAGGCGTCAGCAGCAACGTCAGAATGGTGGCGACGCCAAGGCCGAACACCACCGCCGTGGCAAGTTGCTTCCACCACAGCGCCGTGGGGCTGTCGACACTGTAGCCGCCATTGGCAAAATCCAAGCTGATCCCCAACATCATTGGTGTCAGCCCCGCCATGGTGGTGATGGTAGTCATCAGAACCGGACGAATACGCGCTTCTACCGTGCGGATGATCGCCTCTATGCGCGGCATGATCTGGGCATAGTTCTGGTAGGTGTCGATCAGAACGATGTTGTTGTTCACCACGATCCCCGCCAGCGCCACGATCCCGGTGCCGGTCATGATGACAGAGAATGTTTGTTCCATGACCAGCATCCCGGTCAGCACGCCGGCGCTAGACAAGATGACCGCCAAAAGCACCAGAACCGAGTTATAGAAGCTGTTGAACTGCGTCAGCAGGATGACGAACATCAGCCCCAGCGCAGCGCCGAAAGCATACATCAGGAAGGCTTGGCTTTCCTGCTGGTCCTGCTGCTCGCCGGTCCATTCCCAGCCAATTCCGGGTGGCAATTCGGCTTCAGTCTGCAACCACTCGGTCAGGGTTTCGATACGCTCGGTCGCGGTTATGGGCACGATGCGCCAGTCATTTTCCTGAATCTCGGCAACGGTTTGCTCAGCTAGCGCATGCGCCTCTGTGCCGGGTTCATTTTCGTCCGGGTGTGTTTCGGCCCGCGTGACCACGCGCACCACATTGCCGTCGGCATCGACAATCTGTTCCAGATTGGGGCGCACATCGGCCTTCACGTCGAAATAACGCTGCTGGTCCATCCGGTCGATGCGCGAGCGGCTGGCAACCGTTTCGGTGGTCACGAAATTCGACAGAGGCACCAAGCCGAAATTGGTCTGAACGCGCAGGGTTTCCAATGTCGACAGCAAGCGGTCGCTTTCAGGCAGGCGCACGCGGATGTCGATTTCCTCTTCCGAGGTGTCGACACGCATCGTGTCCAGAAGCAAGCCGCGGGTCACAAGCTGAACCATGCCGCCGATAAGCTGAACATCCGCGCCGAAGCGACCCGCGATTTCCGTGTCGACATTGATTTGCCAGTCGATGCCGGGCACCGGGCGCGTATCTTCCAGATCGAACAGGCCCGGCATGGTGGCGGCTTTGTCGCGCACCATCTCGACCGCCGTTTCCAGAGTGTCGAAATCCTGCCCGGTCAGGCGCAGATGCACCGGTTTCGCGCCCGCAGGCCCGCCCGCTTGGATCAGCGTTTCAGCATAGATGCCGGGGATCTGGGACAGCCTTTCTTGCATCCGCTCGACAATACGTGACCCTGCCATGTTCGGGTCATCGGTCCGAAGCTGCCAGCTTGTCAGTTCGAACTGAACCTGCCCCACAGCATCTGTGGGCGCGCTTGTGCCGCCGGTATTGGTGTTCAGCCCGCCATCGCCCGCGAAGGCAAAGACGGATTCCACGCCTTCGGTTGTCAGCGCGACTTGCTCGGCCTGCCGGACCAGCGCATCTTTTTCATCCAGCGACAGATTGCCGCGCGCACGAACGTAAATGATGCCTTGTTCCGGCTCGGTCTCGACAAAAAACTCCACCCCGCGGTTATTCGCGCCGTAATACTGGAACACGGTCATCACAAAAGCTACGATCGCAACGACTGTGACAATCGGCATGATCGGGTTGCCCACGATCACGCGCATGATCCAACCGGTCAGCCCGTAGCGGCGCTTTGCATCAATGGATTTGGGGGCGCGGCGGATTGCAAGCGCGCCAAAGGTGATGGACAAAGCCACCGCTGACAGCGCCATCAGCACGGCCCCCGGCACGATCTGCATGACCGATTGCGCGGCCTGCGTGCCGCCGCTTAGATAGCCGGGATTCAGCATCAGCATGGCACCCAACCACAGCCCCGCCATCGCCAGCAGGGCAAGTGGCACGCGCACCAGGACGGGCAAGCGGCGCAAAGCATCCGACATTTGGCCCACGCGGCGCGCCATGCGGCCCGTGACACCGCCCATCACCGGCAGGAACACAAGCGCCACGATCAGTGATGCGGTTAGCACGAAAATCAGCGTGACCGGCAGCATCCCCATAAACTCACCCGCGACACCGGGCCAGAACAACATGGGCAGGAACGCGCAGAGCGTGGTCGCGGTAGAGGCGATGACCGGCCAGAACATGCGCTGTGCCGCGCGCACATAGGATTGCATCGGCCCATCACCTGCCGCGATGCGCTTGTCGGCATATTCGGTCACGACGACCGCACCATCGACCAACACGCCCACGGCAAGGATCAACCCGAACATTACAATATTCGACACCGCAACGTCCATGACGCCCAACAAGATAAAGCACAACAGGAACGACGCCGGGATCGCAAAGCCCACCAAAAGCGCGGACCGTGTGCCCAACGCACCCAGAACCACGATCATCACCAGCGCGATAGCGGTCAAAACTGACCCTTCCAACTGGCGCACCATCTCGTCCACCTGCACCGACTGGTCCAAAGCTGTGGTAATATGGATGGAATTGCGCAGCTCGGTATCCCAGCTGGCCTGCTCGGCTTCTATCGCGGTGCGGACGGCGGCAACCGTATCAATAGCGTTAAAACCTTTGCGCTTGACCACCTGAATGGCCAAGTTTTCTTCGCCGTTGAAACGCGCTGTCCCTGCACGATCGGCAAAGGTCAGGCGAATCTCGGCCAAATCGCCCAAGGTTACGACTGCATCACCATTGACCTTGATCGGCAGCTTATAGATGTCCTGTGTTGTCTCGAAGGTGGACGGCACGGTAACGGAAAACGCCCCGCTTGTGGTTTCGACCTGTCCAGCCGCGACAAGCTGGTTGTTGGCACCGACCGCTTGGATCAATTCTCCGGCGGTGACATTATAGGCTTCCAGCTTCAGCGGATCGACCAAGACCTCGACCATCTCATCACGCGCGCCGGCAATCTCGGCTTCCAGCACCGAATCCAGTGCCTCGATCCGGGTTTGCAGGCTGCGCGTGGCGCTGAGCAGCGTGCGCTCAGAGACGTCACCCGACAGGGCGACGATCACGATTGGGAATTCGGAAAAGTTAATCTCTGTGATCGTGTAATTCTGTGCGCCGCTGGGAAATTGCGCCTCGGCGCGGGTCATGGCGTCGCGGATATCGGCCATGGTTTCGGACTTGTTCCAGCCGAATTCAAATTCCAGCACGGCCGCGCCAATCCCATCGGCGGAAAATGCCCCTAGGCTTTTCAGCCCGTCCAGCCCCGCCAATTCGGTTTCCATGGGCTTAACGATGGCATCTTCCGAATCAACCGCATTGATCCCGGGGAAGGGCACGGTGATGATAACGGCAGGCACTTCGATATCCGGCTCGCCCTCTTTGGGCAGACCGAAATAGGCGGCAGCACCCGCGCCCAATGTCATCACGACAAGGGCAAGAACCATCCGCGCATGGGTCGCAGCCCATGAAACGATACCGATCATTGCGCGGCCTCCTCGGCGGAGGGCGCGGTGTCGCGCCATGTAACGTCTACGACCGCGCCCTCGCGGGTAAATTCCTGACCCACGATGATCGCGCCAATTTCCTCCGGCAGGTCCGCCAGCCAGATCCCCTGATCGGTGTCGCGCAGCACGGTCGCGGGCGCAAAGCTGACATGGCCCGCGTCATCGACCAGACGCAGACCCAGTGCACCCGCGTCATTCAATGTCAGTGCAGAAGCCGGGACCAGATGCCCCTTGCGCCCTTCCGCCATGATCATGATGTCGGCGCTCTGCCCATCACGGATGCTGTTATCAGGGTTTGGCACGGTCACTTCCACGCGGAAGGTGCGGGTCTGCGGGTCGGCCGACCGTGCGATGAAGCTAACCTGCCCCATCACTTCGCGCCCGCCTGCAAGCCGTGCGCCTGCGGGGGCGTCCTCTGCCAACCGGGCCACCTGCAATTCTGTGGCGAAGCCCACCAATTTCATCGGGTCAAGCTGGATGAGCGTTGCGCATAGCCCACCGGGCTGCAAAAGGCTTCCAAGCTCTGCCGTGTCGGTTTCCAAAAGCCCGTCAAACGGCGCGTGCATAACCAACCGCGCCATGTCTTCGACTGCGCGGTCTAGTCCCGCTTGCGCGGCCTGAAGGGCTGCGCGGGCGCTGACAAGGCGGGTTTCTGACGCAAAGCCACCTTCGCGCAAGCCTTCGGCGGCGCGGAAATTGATCTCGGCTTCAGCCAGACGGGCGCGGGCTTCGTCCAGCGCGGCTTGCCGCACTCCGGGCGCAACCTGGCATAGCGGATCGCCCGCTTCCACCCGCGCACCACGGCGCAACGGCTCGGAAATGACCAAGCCCGAGGTTTCCGAGCGCACCTCCACCGAGCGCGGCGCTTCGGTCCGCCCGCGCAGGACAACACTGCTATCGACTTGCTGCGCCACGGACCGCATGGCAAGCACCTTGACGCGGGGTTGCGCCGGTTCTTCGGTTTGCGCGCTTGCCTCTGTCACGACACCAGCAAAGCTTAAAAGCGCCGAGCGCTCCATCACAAACATGTAGAGGGCGACAACCACAGTCAAAGCCGTAATCAGGGGAAAAATGCGCATTGCGTCCTCATGGTCCTGTAACAGTTCGCGTATATAGAGTTATTACGCTAAACTGACCAGTTCAGATTACCGTCGCATCAAAGAAAACTAGGCCCTGCTCATCCTAAGAGCGTTTGCTGCGGGGCTTGGCAATTGACCCCGCTTCACGTTAAGAGTGCCGAAGTCCAAACTGGAAGGTGCCGAAGGTGAGCAATACCGACAGATTCTTCGAAGAAGTGACCGAAGAGCTTCGGCGCGACCGGGCCATGGACTTCATGCGCAAATATGGCTGGATCGCGGTTTTGGCGGTTCTGCTTATCGTCGGCGGCACCGCATGGAATGAATGGCGCAAGGCCAGCGCGCAGGCAAACGCCGAAGCCTTTGGTGAGGCCGTGCTATCGGCGCTGGAAAACAACGAAAGCGATGGCCGCATCACTGCCCTGTCCGAGATAGAGGCGTCTGGTGCGCAACAAGGGCTGCTGCAATTGCTGCGCGCGGGCGAATTGCTGGAAACAGACCTTGCCGCGGCGCTAAATGCCTTTCAGGCTGCGGCCGAAGATAGCAGCCTTCCGGACGCCTATCGTCAACTTGCCGCGCTGAAGCGCGTGATCGCGGGTCAGGGCACCTTGCCGCTTGCAGAACGCCAGAGCATTGTTGCAGGCCTCGCGCAAGCCGGTCAGCCGTTCCGCCCGCTGGCCCTCGAACAAACCGCACTCTTGGCGCTGGAAGCTGGCGAAGCAGAAAGAGCGATTGAAATTTTACGAGATTTGTTGGCACAGTCCGATGTATCCGAGACCCTGCGCCAGCGCGTTACGCAACTTTTGATCAGCCTTGGTGCTGAAACCGGTGCCGCTTAACGCGCGCAACAGCGAGATAGGAGCCTAAGGTGAGACTCTGGACTTCCGCAACTTTGCTTGCCATGGCCCTAGCTGTGACCGGCTGCAACCGCGAATTCATTTTGGAAGGCGAACGTTTTCCGTTGCGCGCGCCGTTTTCCGAAGACGCAGGCGAACCGCCAGCCAGCCGCGCGGAAGCAATTCGGTTGCCGGGCACGCACGTAAATGCAGCCTGGACAACCCGGCTGGGCACGCCCAACACACGGATTTCACATCCTGCTCTAAATGCTACGCCCTCGCAGCAATGGGCGGCCAGCATTGGCCAAGGTGATGGACGGCGTCACCGCATCACGGCGGAACCCGTTGCCGCGAATGGCATCATCTATACGCTGGATAGCCGGGCACTCGTGTCGGCGACCAACACAGCCGGTGCGACCGTCTGGACCCGCGATCTGACCCCAAGCGCCACACGCAGCCCCGATGGTGCCTCTGGCGGTGGCTTGGCGCTTTCGGATGGGCGTCTCTATGTGACGTCGGCATTTGGTAGCCTGACAGTGCTGGATGCGGCTAGCGGCCAGACAGTCTGGACCAAAACCTTTGACGCACCGGTTACGGCGCCACCCACCATTGCGGGAGACCGCGTTTATGTCGTGGCCGCTGATAGCACGGCTTGGTCATTGGAAACACGTGACGGCAAAACGGATTGGGTGTTGCCGGGCACGCCCTCCACGGCCTCGATGGTTGGTGGCGCGGCCCCAGCAGTTGCCGGCGAACTGGTCCTTTTCCCGACACCTGCTGGCGAATTGATCGCCGCGCGGCGTGATACAGGCATGATTGAGTGGCGCACCAGCATCGCAGGCACTCGTCTAGGGGTGGCCTATGCTGCGATCAAGGACATAACGGGCGACCCGGTGATCGACGGTGGCCGCGTGTTCATTGGCAACCAGTCCGGCCGCGTCATGGCGCTGGATCTGGCCGATGGCCGCAAGCTCTGGACCGCCGACGAAGCGGCTTATGGCCCGGTCTGGCCTGTGGGCGGATCGGTTTTCCTGATGTCGGACCGCAATCGGCTTGTGCGCCTTGACGCAGAAACGGGCGAGTTCATTTGGGGTCAACCCCTGTCGTTGCACACCGAGCAACGTGAGCGTCGGCGCGCGGAGATTTATGCGCATTTTGGGCCACTCTTGGCAGGTGGGCAGCTGATCATAGCCTCCAGCGACGGCATGTTGCGTGGCTTTGACCCGGCCAATGGCGCGCTGCGCATGCAGACAGAATTGCCCAGCGGCGCGGCCAGCGCCCCCATTGCGGTCGGTGGCGCGCTTTACGTTGTGTCGCGCGATGGCAGTTTGCTGGCCTATCGCTAAAGATTGGTCTATAGCCTGCGCGATCTGATTGGCCCCGCCTGTTGCGGGGCCGTTCTTCGTTTTGTCCCCGGAGGGATTCATGAGCTTCACCCTTGCCATCATCGGCCGCCCGAATGTCGGCAAATCGACCTTGTTTAACCGGTTGGTCGGCAAGCGGCTGGCTTTAGTCGATGACCAGCCCGGCGTAACCCGCGACCTGCGCGAAGGCGCGGCCAAACTCGGCGATCTGCGCTTTACGGTGATCGACACGGCGGGGTTGGAGGACGCCACCGATGATAGTCTGCAAGGCCGTATGCGTCGCCTGACCGAACGCGCTGTGGATATGGCGGATATCTGCCTGTTCCTGATTGACGCGCGCGCCGGGGTCACCGCCAGCGACGAAGGCTTGGCCGAAATCCTGCGCAAGCGCGGCACTCATGTCATTCTGGGCGCTAACAAGGCCGAGGGGCGCGCAGGCGAATCCGGCCTGCTTGACGCCTACGGGCTGGGACTTGGCGAACCGCTGCGCCTGTCCGCCGAGCATGGCGAGGGGATGGACGAATTGTATCACATGCTACGCCCGCTTGTGGACGAGTTCGAAGACCGGGCCGAAGCCGCCGCACCCATTACTGATCTGGACGTGTCGGAAGGTGAAGAGGCCCCCGACCACGCCCCCAGCCCCGCGCGGCCCTTGCAAGTGGCCGTGATCGGGCGGCCCAATGCGGGCAAATCCACATTGATCAACAAGATCCTTGGTGAAGACCGCCTGCTGACCGGGCCAGAGGCCGGGATCACGCGTGATTCCATCTCCCTGACGCTGGATTGGATGGGCACGCCCACGCGCATTTTCGACACGGCGGGCATGCGCAAGAAAGCCCGCGTTATTGACAAGGTTGAAAAGCTATCCGTTGCCGACGGGTTGCGCGCTGTGCGCTTTGCAGAAGTTGTCGTGGTGCTGCTGGACGCCGCCATCCCGTTCGAGAGCCAAGATCTGCGCATCGCCGATTTCGCCGAAACCGAAGGCCGCGCTGTGGTCGTGGCAGTGAACAAGTGGGACCTGGAAGACGAAAAGCAGGACAAGCTTAAAGAGCTGCGCTACAAGTTCGAGAAGTTATTGCCGCAGCTACGTGGCGCGCCGATGGTCACGGTTTCGGCCAAGACCGGCAAAGGTCTGGACCGGCTGCATGCTGCCGTATTGCGCGCGCATGACATCTGGAATCGCCGCGTGACGACCGCCAAGCTGAACCAATGGCTGGAAGCCATGGTGACGGCGCACCCCCCCCCC
>CAYNWX010000065.1:0-10376 GCA_964401005.1 uncultured Natronohydrobacter sp. | reverse complement strand
CGCGCCAAAAAGGCGCGCACATTAGCGCGCTGGCCATGCACGACTTGGCGCAAATACACCTCGTGCGCGCGGGCCAACGGGTGGTGCAGCACGGTAAATATGGCGCGGCGCGGATGCGCGCGCAGCCATTCGCGCCAGCTTTGCGAGGTAAAATCCTCTAGCAGCGCACCATCGCCGGATATCTGCCTCAACCAATCCAACACGCCCGGATCAGCTGCGCCGGGAATCGGCAAATAGGCCAAGGGCCGGGTCGCGCAGGCGCGTAACCCCCACAGCATCGGCCCGCGCCTTGGTTCGAAATTCGGCGTGCGCGACAGGTTGAAGCGATCAAGCCGCGCCATGCCTTCGCGCACCGCTTCCGGGTTGGTCAGCTTTTGCTCCAGCGGTTCGGGGTTCTGGCGCTTCAACTTGTGCGAGGGTGATTCAATCCGCGCCTCTAGGCCCAGCCATGCGGCCATGCCGTTCAGCACGGCCACGTCATTGGCATCTTCATAAGCGATGTAGAAGGCCGTTTGCCCGCTGGTTTGCAGCATGTTCAGGATACGCGCCTGAAAGGCCTGCAGGCGGGTGACATGGTCTTCAAATTCGACCGGGTCGAACGTGACCTGCGCGCTGCGCTTGGTTTTCACGTCCCCCAGCTTCCATTGCTGTGTGGCCTGCGCAATTTTCAGCGACACATAGCTGTCCAGCGGATTGCGCGTCAGAATGATCTTGGCGCAACGCGGGTCTTGCATGAAGGTGGGCAGCACGCGCGCGTCATGGTCGTGGAAAAAGCGAAAGCCGGTCAGGTCGGATTGCGCGCGAATGGCCCATAACAAGGCCATCGGGTTGCGGTCGCGTTCCGCCAGCGTCACGCCGTAAAGCTCTTCCTTGCCCTGATGCGAAATGAAGGCGGGGTTGAACACCTCGCCCTCGCAAGTGATGCCATCAAATTCATTCAGGTTGGCTTCGATCAGGTTCGACCCGGTGCGCATTTCAGCAAGCACAACAAAATAGTCGAAAAGGGTGGTCTCGGTCATCTGTCCACTCTATCTGCCACTGGCCCGCCCCTCGAAATCGCGCAAAAGCACCGGAGGCAGACCCTTGTTGCGCAACTCGCGCAGGAACTCTTCCAAACCGTCAAGCGATTGCATCTGCGGCAGCCCATAGCTGGCGATAGATGCTTCTGGTGCGATCTTACCGATAACCTCTGACAAGTTCCGCTCGGGCGCTTCCAAGAATTCGGCCAAGGTCCAGACGGAGATATCGGCCTGCACCCAGCGCGATTGCAAGACCGAAAGCATATGTTGCTCGCGCTTTTGCAACCATGCGACATGGGCGAGCAGGTCGTCAGGGCGATACTCACGGCGGAACAGCGGTAGCAGGAAGCACCCGCTGATAAGCGAAATCTGCGCATTGCGGTCCTTGGCCATGAACCACATCAATTCTGGCGGCACATGATCGCGCGCGGTGATCGAGAAGCACTGACGCTCTCCCCGCGTGGCCCAAAGCAGGTTCGTCAGGAACATGCGCGGATTGTAGTCGCGCAACGCCGCAGCGTTAGAAATCGCACCGTGCCAGACCTGCGCGCCGCCGTGGAAGTTAACGCGCTCGGGCGCATACAGATGCCCGTGCGCGCGTGTGCCCGTGACCTGACCAAGCCAATAATCGAAATTGTGGAACACTTGGTCAAAGCCGGAAAATACCGAATAGGGGCCGGCGGTCACGGCTTGGCCGCTCTCATCATGCGGAAATCGGCTTTGCATATAAAGCCCTGCCCGCCCTTCGGTGCGCTGATGCTCTGCCAGTTCAAAATAGCGGTCTATCTTGGCCGGTTCCGGCGTGACAGGGGCCAGCTTCAAAGGCTGATCGGACAGGAAAAAATCATAAAGCTTATTGGCTTGCGGCCAGATCTTGCGCGCCACGAAGCGGTCGGACCGGCGCAATAATTGCAAATGATCGTCATAAAACAGGTTGGGCCGCCCATTGCGGTCGAATTTCACCAATGTCAGCGAATGGCTTTCAATGCGCCGCCCATGCAACCGCGCGAGGGTCTGGAAATAGCTTTCATCGGGAATCCAGCAGCCTTTGAAATACCGCTCATAGCGTTTGCGCTTGGGGTGGGTGAGGATTGCATCCAGCGTTTCACGCGACAGGCACCACCATTGAGAGCCCATATGCGGCTCTAGCGGGCGGGGGATTTCGCGTTCAATGCCGAAGCGGCGTTGCCACTCTACGGCACGATCAAACAACCACCGCCGCTTGCGCCATGAAAACGGAAAATAGAGCGTGAAACGCTCGCGCGACAGCCCGCCCGTGATCCAGTCGGCATGGTCCACGGCCACGGATTCGATGAAATCGGTGCCCTTGTTGGCGCGCAAATATTCAACCAAAGCGGAGGCGGGTCGCAGCGGCAGACAGGACCCGGAACTGAGAAGCACATGGTCAATGCCGGGATATGCGCCCAGCAAGATTTCTGCCGCATCTTGGCTGGCCGCGACAATGCCCCACGACCCCCAGTCGCACCGATGGCGCGGCACCATATGCAACAACGGATGCGCACCGATCTGGTCTTGCAGGGCGGCAACCTTTGCCTGCGGCACCGCGCTATCGACATGCAACGCCACAGCGCAGCCCGCATCCAGCCAGAACCGCGCAACCTGCCCCGCGCGGTCGAGCGCGGTGTGGGCCAGAATAACAACACCAAGCGTCGGATTGGTCGCGCTCATGCCCAATCCCCTTTCGACATCAGGCCCAGAATTTCCAATTGCCGCCAGTTTATGAACTCTGTCGAGTGTTCGCACCACAGGTTTTGCCCGTCGCGCAAGGTCAGGTCCTAAGCGCGGTATTCGCGGCTGTCGGCGTAATGCTCACCCCGGCTGAGTTCCTCGCCTGCCTTGGCCATGATCGTGTCCAGAAATTTCGCGTGCAACAGCACGCCCGAAGCCTGCTCGCCGCCGGTGTCGTCATAGACCCGGTTCAGCCCGCGCGGCAATGCCATATGGCTGGAACTGACAAAGGCGTATTTGCGCGACCAATGCACCAGCGGCACCTTGTTCAAGGCGGGCGCTTGCTCCGGCGCGTCAGCCATGAAGCAACGCTGGCGGACGCCGCCCTGTATCCACAAATTGCCCATCAGCGGGTTACGTTTGATCGAATAATTTGCCGCATCGAACCAACGCGCGATCTCGAACGGGTTTTGCCCCGCGCGGTAAGGCTGCGCGGCGATCGGCCCTTTTGGATACATGTCCAGCAACATGGCCGAGAAGGATTTGCGCCCTTGGCTGTCCAGCCAGTCGGTCAGCGCCTGAATGGGGCGCGTATCGGAATAAGGATAAAGCAAGAATTCGTCGACATCGGCGACCAATATCCAATGCCCATGCCCGTAGCGCCATTGCAGGTGGTTCAGCCAATCCACCCCGAAGGACGCGGATTTGTAGCTGCCTTCCGTGGTCCAAAGCGACACGTCGCGCTGCGCTTCCAGATATTCGGTCGTGCCATCGTCCGAGCCATTATCGACCATCAGGAAATGGCCGATACCCATCTTGCGGTAATAGTCCAGAAAATAGGGCAAGCGCACATATTCGTTGCGCAGCGTGGTGAAGCACAGAATGTCGCCTGGGCGAATGCGGTCAGTGCGGTTGACGCGGGCGCGCAATTGCAGGCTTTTGCGCAGGGCGCGCATCAGTTTCACTTGCCGCCTTGCGCGCAATTTCAACTGTGTTTTCAAGCCCATGAATGCCCACTTGCAACCGATGTCCGGCCAACTGCGGCGGCCTTGATCCAGTCATGCCCGACCGATCGGGCAAATGCAACAATCTTGCCCAGTAAGGGTTATTGTTGCGTAAACAAATGCAATCAGGCCCAGCCCCCGCGCGAGAGCAGGCCCAACTCTTCCAATTGTTCCCACCCGGTGAAACGCGCAGAGTGGTTACACCACAGGTCCGGGCCTTGTGCGACAGCATCGTAATAGGCGTCGAACACTGGCGCATTGCCAAAATGTTCGGCGCGCGCCTTTTCCAGGGGCGCGCGGTCTACGATCTGGGGCAGAAACTTGGTGTGCAGCAATGCGCCCGAAATCCCTTCACCCGCCCCCCGTGCATAGACCGCGTTCAAATGGCGCGGCAGGATGGAATGGGTCGAGTTGACCCACGTGTTATGGTAGCTCCATTTCACCAAGGGCAGTTTGGTCAGCGTCGGCGCGCGGTTGGGCTGGTCGGCAAAGAAGGTGCGCGCGCGCGGGCCGCCTTGGATCAGCAGGCAATCCAGAAGCGGTTTGCGCGTGATGGTGTAATTGCCTGGGTCGAACCACTGAAGCGTGGAAAGCGGGTCTTGCCCGCGCGCGAGCGGCGTTTGGTCCAGCGCGCCCTTTGGGTAAAGCTCCAACATCATCGCGGGCAGAACCGGCTGGCTTTCGCTGGCCAGCCAGTCCGTCAGCGCCCGCAGGGGCCGGGTTTGCCAATGCGGGTAGATCAGCAATTCGTCAGCATCGACCACTACGCACCAATGCCCACGCGCATGGGCCAGCATCAGCCAATTGATCCAATCCAACCCGAAGCGCGAGGCGCGGTAGCTGGCCTCCGTGCTCCAGACGGATGCATCGGGCTGGGCCAAAAGCGTGTCCAATGTGCCGTCATCGCTGCCATTGTCCACAAAACAGAAATGATCGACGCCCAAGCCCCGGTAATGGCGTAAGAACCAGTCGATGCGGTCAACCTCGTTGCGGATGGTGCAGAACAGCAGCACCGCCCCCCGGCCCCAGCGCCCGCGTTTAAGCAGGCGCAACTCGCGCGCCTTGCCAATCGCGCGGGCACGCAGTCGGCGGCGCTTCCAATCCATGCGGAAACGAATCCAGCTTTCTTGAAATGGGGGCAGTTCGGAATACATGCGCGCCTTTTGTCTGGCCTAGGCTACACAAGCGCGAAGCCGCCGCGCGCGCAAGCCCATAGGCGCATGACAAAGGGGGGCACCCGGCAGGCACCCCCCTTTTTCTGCTTTCCACCGAAAAGGCTATTCTGCCGCCTGACGCTGTGCCATCAGGTCGGTCAGGAATTCATCCAGCTCGTCATGCAGCTCTTCGCGGGCCAAACCGAAAGCAACGGTCGCTTGCAAGAAGCCCGCTTTCGAGCCGCAATCAAAGCGCTGCCCGTCGAAGCGGTAGCCAAAGACATTGCGCTTTTCGGCAATCTCACGGGCGATGGCGTCAGTCAATTGGATCTCACCACCCGCACCCGGCTTGATTTCGCCCAAATGCTTCATCACGTCGGGCGACAGGATGTAACGGCCAATCGCGGCTAGGTTCGAGGGTTGCGTGCCCGGCGCAGGCTTTTCGACCATACCATGCATGGGCAAGGTGCGGCCAATCGCGGGCGGCACATCCATAATGCCATAGCTTGATGCCATATGCGGAGCGACTTCCATCGCCGCGATCATGTTGCCCCCAGTTTCTTGGTAAGCTTCGACCATCTGTTGCAGGCAAGGCTTTTCAGCCGCGATCACGTCATCGGGCAGCAACACCGCGAAGGGCTCATCCCCGATCAGGTGGCGGGCACACCATACGGCATGACCAAGGCCCAGCGCCTGATGCTGGCGCACATAGGCAATCGCGCCGCTATCCATATTGGTGGCTTCCAGCGTTTCCAGAAGCGCAGTCTTGCCCTTGGCTTTAAGCGAGTTTTCCAGTTCTGGCGCGCGGTCGAAATAGTCTTCCAGCGCGCCCTTGCCGCGCGACGTGACGAAGATGAATTCGGTGATCCCGGCGGCGCGTGCCTCGTCAATCGCGTATTGTATCAGCGGGCGGTCGACCAGCGTCATGATCTCTTTCGGGACCGACTTGGTCGCGGGCAGGAAGCGGGTGCCCATGCCTGCGACGGGGAAGACGGCTTTCGTGACTTTGCGTTTCATTCCATGCTCCGTTCTGGTGCCAGTTAACATGGCGCCAAGAAGCCCTTGGAATGCGGCGGTAATGCGGTCAGATTCGGTTCAGAATCGTAAATGTTAACGAATTCGTCAGCGCCCGTTGCCTTATTCAGGTTGAACCAAGAACACGGCAGGGTTGCGGGCAATGAAAAACGGGTTCTCAAAGCCGCGCTTGCCATAGCGCAAGGGTGTGTGGTCGTCGAAGCGCAGCACCTCGCCGCCCGCCCCGCGCAGCACCGCATCACCCGCCGCTGTGTCCCATTCCATGGTGCGGCCAAGACGAGGGTAGAAATCGGCCTCGCCCGCTGCGACGAGGCAAAATTTCAACGAAGAGCCCGCGCTGCGCATGTCGCCCACGCCGTAGCGGTTGATGTAATCGTCGGTTGCGGCATCGCGGTGGGATTTGGAGGCAACCACGATCAGCTTGTCCGCATCGGGGGTGCTTAGGCGCAGCTTGCGCGTTTCGCCCGCAAGCTCAGGGTCAAATGGGCCAAGCTCTTCCACGCTGGCACCATCCGCATCGGTGTAAAACATCCGCCCCTTGGCGGGCGCATAGACGATACCCGCGACCGGCACCCCATCGGCAACAAGCGCGATATTCACGGTAAAATCCCCGCGCCGCTTGATGAATTCCTTGGTGCCATCCAGCGGGTCCACGATCAGGAAGGTCGCAGCTGTTTCGCCATGCGTTGCTGCCTGTTCTTCCGTTACCAGCGCAACATCGGGACAGGCCGCGCGCAAGCCCGCACTGATCAGATCATCCGCCAAACGGTCGGCCAGCGTTACGGGGCTGTCATCGTCTTTGCTTTCCACCCCCATATCGGCGCTTTCATAAACACGCATGATCTCTGCCCCGGCCTTCAGTGCCAATCGGCGGAAAAGGGCGACGCGGGCGGCGGGGTTCAACATGAAAGCTCCTGAAATTACGGACAAGATTGTCGTTTGCCCAGTTTTCGACTAGATCTCGTGTATAATCGGCGCACCAACAGGCGACAATCGGAAAGCGGTTTCATGTTCAGCCCAACCATATCGCGGTCTTTCGGCTGGCGGCTTTGGCACACGCTGGAGCTTATTTTTACGCAAGCTGTGCGCAATGTGCGCAAGAACCATGGCAATGCCATTATCGGCCTGATGCTGAACATCGTGCAGACCATGATGCTGTTGGGCGTTTTCCTGTTGATCTTCGTCTTTGCTGGTGGCGGTGGCGCAGCCATCCGAGGCGACACCGTGATCTACCTGATGAGCGGCGTGGTCCTGTTCATGGCGCATATCAAGACCCTCTCTGCCGTAGCCGCCGCAGATGGGCCAAATTCCGCGATGATGAAACATGGGCCGATGAACCCGATCGTTGCCATTGGCGGCGCGGCACTGGCAGAGCTTTATATTCAGGTTCTCTCCATCGCAGTGATCCTGTTCCTCTATCACAGCATCTGGACCCCGGTAGAGATTGACCGCCCTTTCGGCGCTTTTGCAATGCTCTTATCGGTCTGGTTCTCTGGGTTGGCGATTGGCGTGGTCATGTATGCGCTGCGCCCATGGTTTCCGTCGCTTTCAAAGCTGCTGACCACGCTTATTTCGCGTCTGAACATGGTCGCATCGGGGAAATTCTTCTTGGCAAATACATTGCCCAGCAGTGTGCTACCCTATTTCCTGTGGAACCCGCTTTTCCATTCCATAGACCAAGCGCGCGGCTTTGCCTTTATCAACTACAACCCGATGAATACGTGGGTATATTACCCCGCGCTGTTCAGCTTGTGCGTGATCATCGTGGGCATGCTGGGCGAGTTCTACACGCGCAACCGCGCATCTCTAAGCTGGGCGGCCAAGCAATAAGGGGATGACCGGCACGCCTTGAAATGCAGGCCAGATCGGGCCACTTTCCGAGAATGTTTCTTGTCCTTGGCCTGCTGATCGTCTTTGCCGCGATCCTGATTTTACGCCCATGGCAGCGGCGCGGGTGCCGTTGGCGCGAGGACAGGCGCGCACTCGCCGATGGGCGGGTTTTGCATATCTGTGCGGCCTGTGGGGCCGAATTGGCCCTACCCCGCGGGCGCAGCCCGAAACACTGCCTTGCCGGAGAGCCAAAATGACCGACCAGCCCACAGACGCAGAATCCCGCCGTGCGGTGGCCCCGGTCATCTGCTACCCCAATGACACGCTCCCAAAGCCCGATCTGGCGCTTTACGCAAGCGCCCGCGCGACGGCGCAACCCACCACCCGTGTGACCATCCCCCCGCGAGAGGCGCGCGCGTTTCATGTCGGCGCTGGCAGCTTCTTTCGCATAACGTGTCCGGATGGCCCGCAAGTGGGCGATCTGAACTTGTTTGCCACGCGCAATCTGAACGAGCGGTTCTTTTCCGGCAAAACCCGCGCGCTGCATGGCAGCCATGTCAGCGTGGGCGACCGGCTATGGTCGTGCCTGCCCTATCTGCGCCCGATGGCCACGATCACACAGGACAGTTTGGATTGGTATGGGGTGGACGCGTTCGGCGGCCGGGTCCATGATGTGATCGGTACGCGCTGCGATCCTTATACCCATCACCTGCTCAGCGGGCAGGATTACCACCAGACCTGCCATTCCAACCTGACCCGCGCGCTGGCCGCCGAAACCGGTCTGCCACTGGCAGATGCCGAAGCGCCTGTGCATGACGTGATGAATGTCTTCATGTGCACGGGCTTCACCCACGACACCGGGCAATATTTCATGAAAGCTACGCCCGCCCGCGCGGGCGATTACATAGAATTCTTCGCCGAGATCGACCTGATGGGCGTGCTCTCGGCCTGCCCCGGCGGCGATTGCGGGGCCGAACACAGCTCTGACACCGCCCTGTGCCACCCGCTTGACGTGACCGTCTACGCCCCGCAAGCGGGCACGTTGGATGGCTGGTATTCCCCAAGCTACAACCGCTATTCGCGCCGCCACGCGCCCGAATAACGCAAGGCGCGCAAGCCATATTGACCGGGGCTTGAAAGCGCGACATATCAGCGGGCATGACACAGCTTTCCCATATCCGGAACTTCTCGATCGTGGCGCATATCGACCACGGAAAATCCACTCTGGCGGACCGGTTGATCCAGTCCACCGGCACCGTGTCCGACCGCGACATGAAAGAGCAAATGCTCGACGCGATGGATATCGAGCGCGAGCGCGGGATCACCATCAAGGCCAACACCGTGCGCATCGACTATGTTGCCAATGATGGCGAACATTACGTCCTGAACCTGATCGACACGCCCGGCCATGTGGATTTCGCCTATGAAGTCTCGCGCTCCATGCGCGCGGTCGAAGGGTCGTTGCTGGTGGTGGATGCCAGCCAAGGTGTCGAAGCGCAGACCTTGGCCAATGTCTACACTGCACTCGATGCCGACCACGAGATCGTGCCCGTCCTGAACAAGATCGACCTGCCTGCCGCCGAGCCCGATGCCGTGCGCGCCCAGATCGAGGATGTGATCGGGCTGGACGCCTCGGATGCCGTGCTGATCTCCGCCAAATCCGGCCTTGGCATTCCCGATGTGCTGGAAGCCATCGTCAAGCGCCTTCCCGCCCCCAAGGGTGACCGCGATGCGCCGCTGAAAGCCATGCTGGTCGATAGCTGGTATGACGCCTATCTGGGCGTGGTCGTGCTGATCCGCGTCATGGATGGAATCATCCGCAAGGGCGACAACATCCGCATGATGCAGACGGGTGCCAAATACGGGATCGACAAGCTGGCCGTGCTAAAACCCGCCATGGTCGATGTGGCCGAACTGGGACCGGGCGAAATTGGCATCTTCACCGGCAGCATCAAGCAGGTGCGCGACACCAAGGTCGGCGATACGATCACGCATGATAAGAAACCCTGCGCAAAGGCGCTGCCGGGGTTCAAACCCTCTGTGCCCGTGGTGTTCTGCGGCCTTTTCCCGGTCGATTCCGCCGAATTCGAAGACCTGCGCACCGCGATTGAAAAACTGGCGCTGAACGACGCGTCCTTCACCTATGAGATGGAATCCTCCGCAGCCCTCGGCTTCGGCTTTCGCTGCGGGTTCTTGGGCCTGCTGCACCTCGAAGTGGTCCGCGACCGGCTGGAACGGGAATATGGCATCGACCTGATCACCACCGCCCCCTCGGTCGTCTACCATGTGCACATGAAGGATGGCGAGGTGGTTGAGCTGCACAACCCCGCCGACCTGCCCGACCTGACCTATGTCGACCATGTGCAGGAACCCCGCATCAAGGCCACGATCCTTGTGCCGGATGACTATTTGGGCGACGTGCTGAAACTGTGTCAGGACCGCCGGGGCATCCAGCAGGAGCTGACCTATGCCGGGTCGCGCGCGATGGTCGTCTATGACCTGCCGCTGAACGAAGTTGTGTTCGATTTCTATGACCGTCTGAAATCCATCACCAAGGGCTATGCGTCGTTCGACTATGAAATCACGGGCTACCGCGAGGATAACCTTGTGAAAATGCAGATCCTTGTGAATGACGAGCCGGTCGA
>CAYNWX010000064.1:0-1815 GCA_964401005.1 uncultured Natronohydrobacter sp. | reverse complement strand
CTCTTCGGTCGAGGAAATGGCATCTCGCCAACTTTGTTCGACCTCGCCGGGCTTTTCATACTGCATATCGCGCGCGTCCTTGTCTGTCTTGCGGCCCAGATAGCCCAAAGCCACGCTTTGGAAAAGGGGCCATTCGGGCCAATCGGCGCGGGTGGGCGGGTTGGGTAAATGCGCCGCACGCCCCGTTCAGCTGCGCTTTGGCTACAACTGGCACAACAGGGCTTGCCCCCAGCAGGAGCCTTGCCATGAAAGATGTTCGCAAACTGGCAGAAGAAATCGTTGCCCGTGAAGGCGGTTTCGTCAATGACCCCGACGATCCGGGCGGCGCGACCAAGTTCGGCGTGACCATCCACACCCTGCGCCGCCTGCGCCCCGGACAGCGCATAGGCGTGGACGAGGTTCGCGCGCTGACTGCCGAGGACGCGGTCGAGATTTACCTGGAACATTACTTCGCCCGCCCCCGCATTGGGGAATTGCCGCAACCGCTCTGGGCGACGGTTTTCGATATGTATGTGAATGCTGGTGCCAATGCCGTGCGCATCCTGCAACGGCTGCTGGTCGATATGGGGCAGGATGTGGCGGTGGACGGTGCGATTGGGCCGCAGACCATCGCCGCCGCCCACCGCGCCTATGACATGGCCCCAAACCATATGGTCGATGCCTACGGCATTGCCCGGCGCGATTATTATTACCGGCTGGCCGACCAGCGCCCTGCCAGCCGCAAATTCGCGCGCAGGCGCGATGGCGGCAAGGGCGGCTGGATCACGCGGGCGGAAGAATTCATCAGCCCACGCTACCACCTGAGTGACGCGCAGCACCGCGCCCGCACAGGGGCTTGGGCATGATCCGGTCTTTGTTCGGGGCGATCTTCGGGTCTGCACGCGGCGCGCAGGCGCTTGGCGAGGGTGTGACCAAGGTGGCAGAGGTGTTTCGCCCGAACGCCACCCGTGCGCTGGAGCTAAGCGCCGATGCCTATGCTGCCGCCCATGCCAGCCATCTGGCCGAATTCCAATATGGCCGCGCGGGCTGGTTCGACACGTTGGTGAATGGGCTAAACCGCCTGCCCCGGCCCATGCTGGCCTTGGGCACGCTGGCGCTGTTCGTCTATGTCATGACAGACCCCGTGGGCTTTGCACAGCGCATGCAGGCTTTGGCCATGGTGCCCGAACCTTTGTGGTGGTTGCTGGGGGCGGTGGTGGCGTTCTATTTTGGCGCACGCGAAGCCCATCATTCAAGGCTTGGCAAATTCACGCCACCGCCTGTGCCAACTGCTCCGAAACAGCCTGCGCCTATGGCATCGACGAATCCCGCCTTGTCGGATTGGCAGGCCAACAGAACACCCTGATCGCATCAAGACCGGAAAACAGCGGCAATCACGGCTCTTTGCTTTCAATGAGCTCTCCCCCAGTTGAGGGATTTCTACTTTCCACGTCGTGTTATCCCTACCCGCATGCTGAAATTCCCAAAATGCGCGGAGGCACATATGACAAAACCCAGAATCCTGACCGCCTTGGCACTTGTTCTTGGACTGATCGCAAGCACGGCGCAGGCACAATCTGTGACTGATTTTCAACAGGTTGATTCTGTGACTTATCCCGACATTTATCGGGCGATCTTGGCCAATAGCAAATACGCCGATACTGTACCAGCAAACGAAATCGGCAGCTTTACAGGCACGTTCGAATGCCTGATTGACGGCCGGAGATCGCATCTGGCGTGGAGCAAGGCCGTGACCATTCGGAAGGAATGTAGCCGGTCACAGCCAAATCTGTGCCAGTTCAAACATTTCACGAGCGTCGATAATGGCCGTTTCCG
>CAYNWX010000063.1:0-13254 GCA_964401005.1 uncultured Natronohydrobacter sp. | reverse complement strand
TTGCGTTCAGCAGCAAGCAGGGCTGAGACAACCATGTTGCCCGCGATGCAATCCCATGCGGGCAACGCATGGGCGACGGGGTCTGTGGACCCTTCCGGCCCCGTGGCCATGGGAAAGCCCAGCGCCGGGTTGACGGTGTAATCCACCGCCGGGCGACCCTTGCGGTCGCCTGTCAGCGTGACCATGCACAGGTCGGGGCGGCGGGCGGACAGAGTTTCATAATCCATCCAGCCCTTGACGCGCAGGTTGGTGATGAACAGGCCCGCATCGTCCCCCGGCGCGCAGATCAGTTCCGAGATGATCTCGCGCCCGCGCGGGTGTTTCATGTCGATCGCGATAGAGCGCTTACCCTTGTTCATGCCCGCCCAGAACATGCTGGCGCCAGAGGGCGCGACGGGCCAGCGCCCGGCATCCAAGCCCCCTTCAATACGGTCAAAGCGGATGACATCGGCCCCCATCTGCGCCAGCGTCATACCTGCCAGCGGCACAGCCACGAAGGCCGACCCTTCGACCACACGCATACCTTTCAGGATGCCGCTCATGCGGACCACTCCATCCGGGCCTGCATGCATTGATGGTTCGACGTGGCGGCGACGCTGAACAGGTCGACCGCCGGGGCGTCCTTGTCCAACTGACCGACAAGGGCGGTGTCCTCTGTGTGGAACATCGGGTGCACTCCTTTGAAGCGGAAGCGTTTGGGTGTCTGCCCGGTATGGCGACAGGCGGCCTCCATCAGCAGGCAGGCCTGCATCGGGCCGTGTACGATCAGGGCGGGGTATTTCTCGACTTCGCGCGCATAGGGCATGTCGTAATGGATGCGGTGCGCGTTGAAGGTGACGGCGGAAAAGCGGAAGAGCCGCGCTTCATTCATCGGCACGACCTCTCGGAAATCGGGGGCGTCGGGTGCGGGAATGGCGCGGGGCGGACGGAACTCGTCGGGCATGTCCAGATAGACGATATCCTGTTCTTCGCGGATGGAGCCGTTCTTGCCATGCAGGTCATGGCCCACGCGCACGAAGAACATGGACCCGGTGGTTCCCTGCTTTTCGGTCACGGCCAAAATCTCTGACCGCCTGTGCAGAGTTTCTCCCACCTCTAGCGCGCCGGTCCATTCCAGCTTGCCCCCCGCCCACATGCGGCGCGGATAGGGCAAGGGCGGCAGAAAGCCCCCCAGCGCCGGGTGGCCATCGGTGCCCAATTCGGATAGCGGCACGAATTCCGGGAACGCGATCCAGTGCCACAACGGCGGCAAGGGCGCGCCGATGCGCAGATCATGCGGCGGGGCCGATGCATGCGACAAGGTCGCGCCCATCATGCCCGCCAGGTTCAGCGTCAGCGCGCCGTCATGTTCTTCCACGCGGCCGACCCATGCTTGGGGGTCGGCCACGGCTTTGTTTTCATACCCTTCGGGGTGCATTATGCAGCAGCCTTTTTGCCAAGAATCTCTGCCACCGTCACCCCCATGGAGGACGGGTTCGGCGCGACCTTGATGCCTGCTTCCTGCAAGATGACAACCTTTTCCTGAGCGCTTTCCCCAAAGGCAGAAATGATAGCGCCAGCATGGCCCATCTTCCGGCCCTTGGGTGCGGACAGACCGGCGATATAAGCCGCGACCGGTTTGGTCATGTGATCGCGAATATATTCGGCGGCTTCGGCCTCTTGCGGGCCACCGATTTCGCCAATCATCATCACGGCATCAGTGTCGGGGTCATTCTCGAACAGCTCCAGAATATCGCGGAAGCTGGAGCCGTTGATTGGGTCGCCGCCAATGCCGACAGAGGTCGAAACGCCAATTCCCAGTTCCTTCATCTGGCTAGCGGCTTCATAGCCCAGCGTGCCGGAGCGGCCCACGATGCCCACACGACCCGGCATGTAGATATGCGGCGGCATGATGCCCATGAAGCCGATGCCGGGGCTGATGACGCCCGCGCAGTTCGGCCCGATCAGGCGCATCTTGCGGTCGGCCTTGTAGCGGCGCAGGAAGCGTTTGACCTTCATCATGTCCTGCGCCGGGATACCGTCTGCCACGCTGACGGCCACGCGAATGCCTGCATCTGCCGCTTCCATCATCGCATCGGCGGCAACGGGCGGGGGCACGAACATCAGGGACGCATCGGCACCGGTCGCTTCCACCGCTTCGCGCACGGTGTTGAACACGGGCTTGCCCAGCACCGTGGTGCCGCCGCGACCCGGCGTCACGCCGCCCACGACATTGGTGCCGGTTTCGATCATTTCCTGCGCATGGAACTGGCCGATACGGCCCGAAATTCCCTGCACGATGATCTTGGTTTCTGGAGTAATCAGGATAGCCATTCTGGTGGTCCTTTCTTATGCAGCGGCGGAATTGGGGCGCGCTTTGACGGCAGCCTCGGCGGCCTCTGCCAAGGTGCCCGCGGTGATGATCGGCACATCGGCGCTTTCAAGGATGCGGCGGCCTTCTTCCACATTCGTGCCCGCCAAGCGGACCACCACAGGAATGGTCATGCCCACTTCTTTATAGGCCTGCACAACACCAGCCGCGATCCAGTCGCAGCGGTTGATGCCCGCGAAGATATTCACCAAGATCACGCTCACATTCGGGTCGGTCAGAACCGTGCGGAACGCGGTCACAACACGCTCGGCGCTGGCCCCGCCGCCGATGTCGAGGAAGTTGGCGGGTTCGGCCCCGGCCAGTTTGATCATGTCCATCGTGGCCATAGCCAAACCCGCACCGTTAATGATGCAGCCGATGTCACCGTCAAGGCCAATGTAAGACAGGCCAGAGCCTGCCGCCATCGCCTCACGCGGGTCTTCCTGAGACAGGTCGCGCAACGCGGCCACTTCGGGGCGGCGGAACATGGCGTTGGTGTCAAAGCTCATCTTTGCGTCCAGCGCCACCAGATCGCCCGAGCCGGTGATGGCCAGCGGATTGATCTCGACCATGGTTGCGTCCAGATCGCGGTAAGCGCGGTAGCAGGCACGCAGCGTGTTGATCATCTGGCCGATCTGAGGCCCAGACAGGCCAAGACGGAAGGCCAGTTCGCGCGCCTCGAAATCGCACAGGCCCGTAGCCGGGTCGACAATCATGCGCACAAGGCTGTCGGGATCTTTCTCGGCCAGATCCTCGATCTCCATCCCGCCAGCGCCGGATGCCACGATCATGATGCGTTCCGATTTGCGGTCCAGCACGAAGCCCAAATAGATTTCCTGCGCAATATCGGTCGCAGCTTCCACCCACAGGCGGTAAACGCCTTTGCCGGCCGGGCCGGATTGCTTGGTCACAAGCTGGCGGCCCAAGATGCCCGCCGCGAATTCGCGCACCTCGTCCTCGGTGCGGCAGAATTTCACGCCACCCGCTTCGCCGCGCCCACCCGAATGGATTTGCGCCTTGATAACCACCGGCAAACCGATCTCGCGGGCTTGGTAGGCCGCTTGCTCGGGTGAATAGGCCAGACCGCCACGCGGCACCGGGACACCGAATTTGGCCAGAATGTCCTTGGCCTGATGTTCATGAATATCCATGGTTTCTCCTCCCTCTCAGGGTTCAGCCCTTGGCTGCGATTTGTTCGGCAACTTCGATCAGGTTGCGGGCCATTTTCTCGGACGCGGCGTCGATCATCTTGCCATCCAGCGACGCGGCACCTTTGCCAGCGGCTTCGGCCTTCTTCAGCTCTTCGATGATGCGGTGCGCCTTGGTCACTTCAGATTCTGGCGGGCTGAACACTTCGTTGGCCAGCGCGATCTGGCTGGGATGGATCGCCCATTTGCCTTCGCACCCCAGTGCTGCCGCGCGACGTGCGCCAGCCTTGTAGCCTTCGGGGTCCGAGAAATCACCAAACGGCCCATCGACCGCGCGCAGACCGTAAGCCCGGCAGGCCACAACCATGCGGGTGATGGAAGCATGCCACTGGTCGCCCGGATAATCTGGGTTCAGACCGCCGATATTCGTGGTGCGGGCGCGCATGGATGCCGCGTAGTCGGCCACGCCAAAGTGCAGGCATTCCAGACGCCCACCGAACTGCGCAATGGCTTCCACGTTCGCCATGCCCAAAGCGGTCTCGATCAGCGCTTCCAGACCCACACGGGTTTTCAGGCCGCAGCCTTGCTCGATCTGGTTGACCATCGCTTCGACCATATAGAGGTCCGACGGCACGCCCACTTTCGGCACCAGCAGCGTGTGCACCCGGTCGCCCGCCTGTTCCATGATGTCGACGACATCCCGATACATGTAATGCGTGTCGAGCCCGTTAATACGCACCGACACGGTCTTGCCCTTGGCTTCCCAGTCGATCTCGTTCAGCAGCTTGACGGCATTTTTGCGCGCCTGCTCTTTCTCGGGCGGCGCAACGGCATCTTCCAGGTCCAGAAAGACCACGTCGGCGTCGCTCTCGGCGGCCTTGACCACCATGTCGATATTCGAGGCTGGAACCGCCAATTCAGAACGGTGCAGCCGTTGCCGCCGAAGCGGGTGCAAAGTGTGTGACATTCTATGTCCCTTTCAATGATAGGTTATTCAGCCGCGATCGGGGTGCTTTCCACGACCCGCGGACGGTCACGACGCTTCCCGTCAGACCAATAGCGTTGAGCGCTCGCCTGCCCCGCGCCCAGTTCGATATCCATGCCCGCACGCCACATGGCCATTTCGGCCATGGACAGCGCACCCGCAAGCGTGCCCTCGTTTACCCAGCCCAGATGGCCGATGCGGAACACGCGGCCCGCCAAACGACCAAGGCCACCGCCGAAGGATGCGCCAAGTTCATCATGGGCAATGGCAATCACTTCGCGCGCATCAATATGCATGGGCGTGCGAATGCCCGTCACGGTGTCGGAATAGAGCGTCGGGTGTTCGGCAACCATCTCCAGCCCCCAAGCCTGCACGGCGGCGCGCACACCGCCTGCCATGCGCGCATGACGGGCGATAACGTTGTCAATGCCTTCGTCCAGCAGCAGGCCGACCGCGGCGCGCATGCCATGCAGCAGCGGAATGGGCGGGGTGTAGGGGAAATGGCCATCCTGTTGCAGGCGGACCATGTCCGCAAATTCGAAATAAGCGCGGCGCATTGTAGCAGTTTTGGCAGCCTCCATCGCCTTGTCGCTCACGCCCAGAATACCCACACCAGCGGGGCACATCAGCCCTTTCTGGCTGCCGGTCACAGCAAGGTCGACACCCCAATCGGCCATGCGAAACTCGATAGAGCCGATGGACGACACACCATCCACGAACAACAACGCATCGTGGAAATTCGTGTCCAGCGCACGGCGCACGGCGGCCACGTCAGAGGTAACGCCGGTCGCGGTTTCGTTATGCGTGACGAAAACAGCCTTGATGCGGTCATCCTTGTCGGCACCCAAACGGCGCTCGATTTCCTTGACCGGAATACCCGCGCCCCAAGCAACGTTGATCAATTCCACGTCCAGCCCAAGACGATCTGCCATCTGCGCCCAAAGTTCCGAGAAATGGCCATGCCGCGCCATCAGAACCCGGTCGCCGGGCGACAGCGTGTTGGTGATCGCAGCTTCCCACGCGGCGGTGCCAGAGCCGGGGAAGACGAACATATGCCCGCCCTCCATACGCATGATCTGGCGAAGGCCCTGCGCGATGTCGCGGCCAAGGTCACCAAAACCGGGGGCGCGATGATCTTCGGCAGGCACATTCATGGCGCGGCGCACCACTTCTGGAACAGGCGTGGGGCCGGGGCAAAAAAGATGGCGTTGTCCGATGGTCATGGCGGGCGTCCTCCCAAACACTCTGAGCGGACCATGCGCCACAAAATCAGAATCGTGAATTCTTTCCGGGTCCTGCTGTAAATGCGAAGATTTACATGTTACAATTCGTGTAAATATGTGGATTTTACAGGATACAATAGCATGCTGAAAACCTTCATCGGACCCCGTTTGCGCCGCTTGCGGCAGGACCATGGACAGACCCAAGCGCAGATGGCGCGGGCGCTCGGGATTTCGACATCATATGTCAACCTGCTGGAAAAGAACGAAAGATCGGTTTCCGTGCCGGTCCTGTTGAAAATATTCGAAACCTATGGAGTGGAATGGCGCGACATTGCCGAGGATGACGACACGGCCACCCTGACGGACCTGCGCGCCGCGCTGCATGACAACCTGTTTGATGCCGACCGCCCCGATTTGCCGCAACTGCGCGCCGCACAAATCCACAGCCCCGATCTGGTGTCGTCGTTCCTGACGTTACACCGCGCCTATCAGGCTGCGACAGATCAACTCATGGCACTGGCGACCAGCGGCACGAATGCGGGCGATGTGCTGCCAAGCTCGCCCGAAGCCGCCGTGCACAACTTCTTTCGGCGCAATCACAACCATTTCGCGGTTCTCGAATCGGCTGCGGCAGAGTTCTGGGGCGGCAAACAGATTGCTGCGGACGACACTTACAGCGCGCTGAAAGCCGTGCTGCGCGACCGTCTGGGCCTGCATGTGCGGCTGGTCACGATTGCAGAGATGCCCGACACCTTGCGCGAATATGACGAGACCACGCGCGAAGTGCGGCTGTCAGAGGCGCTGGACCACCCCAACCGGGTGTTCCAGTTGGTGCATGTGGCGGGGCTGATCGAACATGCCGACCTGCTGGACAAGCTCTTGTCGCAATCGCGGATTACCGACCCGCACGGGCTGGCGCGCTGCCGGGTGGAACTGACCAACTACTTCGCCGCCGCCGTGCTTATGCCCTATAGCGCCTTCCTGTCCGAAGCCTTGGGGTCGAAATACGATTTCGCGCATCTGGCCACGCGCTTTGGCGTCAGCTTTGAGCAGGCCTGCCACCGCGCCACCACTCTGCAACGCGCGGGCGCGCAGGGCGTGCCGTTCTTCTTTGTGCGCATCGACAAGGCTGGGAATGTGACAAAGCGCTTCAACGCGACCGATTTCCACTTGGCCGAATATGGCGGCGCTTGCCCAAGGCTGGATGTGCACACATCATTTCGCACGCCGGGGCAGATTGTGCCGCAATTCGTGGAAATGCCCGACCGCAGCCAGTTCTTCGTCTTTGCCCGCACGGTGGACCGCCCCAGCCTGTCGCGGCCCGCGACCGATGTGCGCTTGGCCGTGGCCATGGGCTGCGATGTCGATCATGCAGGGCAGATCGGCTATGCCGAAAGCCTGCGCGCCAGCAAAACACGGCCCGTGCCCATTGGCATCAACTGCCGCACCTGCCCACGGGTGGGCTGCGACCAGCGCGCGCACAATGCCGTGGTGCTGTCCAAACCGGTCGATGCAAGACGACGCGGGGCGACGCGTTATGCGAGCTAGCGCCTCACTCCGAGCTGCCCCGGATTGGTGCACGCCATACCCTCAAAACACCGAATGTTCGCCCAAGTCAGTCGTCACGTCTCCCCTCAGCAGCGCCGCGTAATGGTCGCGTAGGGTATCGGTGCCGTATTCCGGTGTGGCATCCGCGTCATATCGAGTGCCGTTCCAGACAAGCATGGATTCGGTCGCATAATAGCGCCCGATGCGGGCGAAATCGGCTTTGGCGCGCAAGGACGGCACCACGCGGCCCGCGAGGGACAGCGCGCCGATAATCGCGTCCATCACGCCCACAGGCAGGCTGCGGAACTTAGGCGGCTGGCCGGTCATCTGGAACAGCATCTCGGCCTGATCGCGCGGGGTAAGCGCCGGTCCCGGCCCGCCGATGGGCAGAATGCCTGTGCGGTCAGGGTCGGTCAGGCATCCGACGATATATGCTGCCAGATCGCGGTCCGAGATGGGCTTGCACGCGGTCAGCCGCCCATCGCCAAACAGCAAGAACGGCTTGCCCGTCTGCACCCGCGCCACCTGCCCCGAGAGTGACTTGAAAAACGCGGTCGGGCGCACGATGGCATGGCGCAGGCCGGAGGATTGCAGTTTCGCCTCGAACGCCAGTTTCGCGCGTTGAAATTCCAAAAGGGGTTTCTGCACACAGATGGCAGACAGTAGCACGAATTGCCCCACACCCGCCGCTTCAGCCGCCTGCAACAGCGCCAGATTGGCGGCATGGTCAACGGCCCAAGCGTCTTCCGGCGCGCCAGAGCGCGAGGCCATGCAGGACACCACGGCATCCATGCCCGCCAAAGCATCCGCACCAAGCGCGTCACGGGTCAGATCGGCCTCTCGCCGTGGCACGTCTTCGGGCAAAGCGCTACCGGGGCGCACAAGGCAGGTCACTTCATGCCCATCGGCCAGCAATCGGGCCAGCACAGCGCGCCCGATCGTGCCGGTTGCCCCTGCCAGAAGAACCTTCATGCCACCTCCTTGCGTGCTTTCGACAAACGCCGTGCCTGTGCCAGAAGTGCTGCCAGAACCGGCGTATGCGGTTCGCGCCATGGTGCGATCAGCCCCACCTGTTTTGCCCCCTGCCCCCCGCGCAACGGGATCGCTGCAAGCTCCGGGCGCGCAGCAAAAAGCGCCGCCGTGTCGGCATTCACAATACTGACCCAATCGCCCGTCAACACATGTGCAACCAGTGCAATCATGGAGTTCGACTCGATCCGGGGCTCAATTGGCACGCTGGCCAGCGCAAGTTCATGGTTAATGATGCGACGATTCTGCATGTCCTCTGTCAGCAGGCATAATGGCAACCCGGCCAGTTCGGCCCATTCAAGTTCGGTCTGTTGCGCACAAGGGCGGCTTTTGGCGGTCAGAAGAAGATAGCGTTCGGTGTAAAGCGGCTCTGTCACCAAGCGGCCCAAGGGTTCGTTATCCAGATAGCTGATCCCGGCATCCAATTGCAGGTTGTCGATCTGCTGCAAGATTTCGACAGAACTGCGCGACAGGATTTCGATTTGCACACCGGGATGGCGCGCAATGAACGGGCCAGTTAGATCGGCCACCATGGGCAAGGCAGTCGGCACCACGCCCAAGCGCAGATTGCCCGACAACCCATGACGCGCGGCGCGCATATCTTGCTTCAGGCTCCGGGTGTCGCCCACGATGCGGTGCGCCCAATCCAGCACCCGCGCGCCCTCTGGCGTTAGCCCTTCGAACCGGCTGCCACGCCAAACAAGTTGAACCCCCAATTCCCCTTCCAATTGCTTGATCCCGGCGGATAATGAGGGTTGCGAGATCCCACATTTTTCGGCCGCGCGGCCGAAATGACGCTCTGCCGCAAGGGCTATGAACATTTCCAAGCGGTCCAGCATCAAAGCACACTCCTGAAAACATATGGTCAGAGCCTATTTCGCCACGCAAGCGGATAATCTGGCCCGCCCTCTTGCTGGCCCTGCACGGCCCGCCTATCTGCGAGAGCATGAAACGTTTTATTCCCTTTATGAACACGGCCCCCAGCGTGGCCGTGATCCGCCTGCAAGGCATGATCGCCAGCGGCTCCGGCGCGGGGCGGCTGAACGATGCGGCGCTTGCCCCGGTCATTGAAACCGCCTTCAAACGCGGCAAGCCCAAGGCGGTGGCGCTGGTGATCAACTCACCCGGCGGCAGCCCGGTGCAAAGCGCGCTGATCGCCGCGCGCATTCGGCGGCTGGCGGCGGAAAAAAAGCTGCCCGTTTTCGCTTTTGTCGAGGATGTCGCAGCCTCTGGCGGCTATTGGCTCGCGAGTGCCGCCGATGAAATCTTTGCCGATGCCAATTCCGTCCTTGGGTCCATCGGGGTCATTTCGGCAGGCTTTGGTCTGCAAGACCTGATCGCGCGCTATGGGGTGGAACGGCGAGTCTATACCGCCGGGCAATCCAAATCACAGCTCGACCCGTTCCGCGCCGAAAAGCCCGAAGATGTCGCGCGGCTGAAAACCCTGCTGGACCAGATACACCAAAATTTCATCGCGCAGGTGAAGGACCGACGCGGCGACAAGCTGGCCGATCAAGACCTGTTCACCGGCGAATTCTGGCTGGGCGCGCAAGCGGTTGAATTAGGGCTGGCTGACGGGATCGGCCATCTGGTGCCCACCATGAAAGACCGCTACGGCGACAAGGTGCAGTTCCGGGTCTACGGCCCGCGCCGCCCGTTCCTGTCGCGCTTTGGCCTGTCGCTGATGCAAGACGCATTGGCGCTGTCAGAAGAACGCGCGCTTTATGCGCGGTTCGGGCTGTAGACTATGCTGCTGCGGATTGTCATCGGGTTCCTGCTGTTCATGATTGTCATGGGCGCAGTCCAGAAATGGCTGAACCCGAAACATCGCACGCCCTTGGACCGCCTACGCAGCGCCAAACTTCCCAAACCCCGCAAATGTAAAACCTGTGGGCGCTTCCTGCTGGGGCGGGACGATTGCACCTGCAAGGACCACTAATTCATGTTGCTTGATCTTGGGATGGTCGCGGGTGGCCTTGTCGTGCTTCTGCTGGCGGGCGATCTGTTGGTAAAGGGCGCGGTTAACCTGTCGCTTCGCTTGGGTATTCCTGCGCTGCTGGTGGGGATGACAGTTGTCGCCTTCGGCACCTCTGCGCCCGAATTGCTGGTCTCTGTCAGCGCCGCGATAGAGGGCGCGGGCGGGCTGGCGCTTGGCAACGTGGTCGGGTCCAACATTGCCAATATCCTGCTGGTACTGGGCGCGCCCGCTCTGATTTCGGCCATGGCCGTGGGGCGCGACATTGCACGCGACTACACAATGATGATCGGCGCGTCGCTGCTGTTCATTGCCGTCGCCTTTACCGGGCAGATCGGCACATGGCAGGCGCTGGTGTTGCTGGGGGCCTTCACATTGTTCATGGTGGACAGCATCCGCCGGGGCCTGAAAGCGCGCGTAGAACCGGATGAGCTGGAAGGCGCAGACCCCGGCATCGGCTGGCCCAAGATCGCGCTCTTTCTTGTTCTGGGCTGTATCGGCCTGCCGCTAGGCGCGAATTTTCTTGTCGACGGGGCCACGGCCATCGCGCGCGATCTGGGCGTGTCGGATGCGTTGATCGGGCTGACGCTGGTTGCGGTGGGCACATCGCTGCCGGAACTGGCCGCCACCGTCATGGCCGCCATCCGCCGCGAAGGCGGGGTCGCCTTGGGCAACATCGTGGGGTCGAACCTGTTCAACCTGCTGTTCATCATCGGCATGGCTGGCTTGTTCGGAACCATGACCGTCCCGCCCGAAATGTTCCGTCTGGACCTGTGGGTCATGCTAGGCGCGTCGCTGGTGCTGGCGCCTTTCATCTGGCGTGCAGCTCCCATCACGCGTGTCTGGGGCACAGTCTTGCTTCTGGGTTATGCGGGCTATCTGTGGGTTCTTGTCCAATCCGGAGCCTGACACCATGCCCAACGCCCTAGTGACCGGCGGCGCGCGCCGTTTGGGCCGCGCCATGTGCCTGTATCTGGCCCGGCGCGGCTACGACGTGGCAGTCCACTATTCCAGCTCGCAGGCAGAGGCCGAGGGGCTTGCAGAAGAAATCCGTGCCATAGGGCGCAAAGCCGTCTGTCTGTGCGCCGACCTGCTGGACGAAAACGCGCTTGCGCCGCTTGTGCCGGACGCTTCGAAAGCCTTGGGTGGGCCCATCAGCGTTCTGGTCAACAACGCGTCCATCTTCGAGCAAGACAGCATCGCCACCGCCACCCGCGAGGGCTGGGACCGCCACATGATGAGCAACCTGCGCGCACCTTTCGTGCTGACCCAAGCTTTCGCCGCGCAAGTACCGCCGCCCGCGCCCGATGCGCAGGGCGAGCCCGTGGCGCAGGGGCTGGTGGTGAACATGATCGACCAGAAGGTGCGTAAGCTGACCCCGCAGCACATGACCTATTCTATTGCCAAGATGGGGCTATGGGCCTTCACGCGCATGGCTGCGCAGGATTTGGGCGGGCAGGTGCGGGTGAACGCGATCGGGCCGGGGCCGACGCTTCAGGCCCATGACCAGACAAGCGCGGTCTATGACGCCAGCCGCCGCGCGACCATTCTGGGCCGCGGTGCGAACCTTGACGACATCACAGCCGCGCTGGGTTATTTTCTGGATGCCAAAGCGGTCACAGGCCAACTTTTGTGCATAGATGGCGGGCAACATCTGGCATGGCAGACTGCCGATGTCATGGCCCATTGACACCCCCTAGCTGACAATTATCGCGAAAGTTGTGCACCGCTCACGGGCTTGTCACAAAACTGCGACTAAAACCGTCTTTGAATCAACGACTTGTAACAGCGCGAAAATTATTCCATTTAAATTCAATATGTTATTTTATTGCCTATTTTTTAAGCAATATAAGAAATGCCCTGTGACTCAACGGAAAATCACGACCGTCCAAAGTCTATCCACCGAGTTATCCACAGATTCCGTGGAGAGTATTCAGGTTGAACCCGCTTTGATTTCGGTGCAGCGCGGCGTAGAATCAGATCGGCAGAGGCAAGCCAGATAGACAGATGCACGAAACCCCGAATTCTAAACCCGACATTCCGCTTACCGGGCATGACTGCATCCAGTCTTACCTGAAGGTGCTGGACAATTCGCCCGGCGTCTACCGTATGCTGAACGAACGCTCGGAAGTGCTCTATGTCGGCAAAGCGCGCAATCTGCGGGCGCGGGTGTCGAACTATGCCCGCCCCTCGGGCCATACCGCCCGCATCGCACGCATGATCGACGAAACCCGCTCGATGATGTTCCTGACCACCAAGACGGAAACAGAGGCGCTGCTGCTGGAGCAGAACCTGATAAAGCAGCTCAAACCGCGCTACAACGTGCTGCTGCGCGACGACAAAAGCTTTCCCTATATTCTGCTGCCGCGCGATCATGCCTATCCGCAATTGCGCAAGCATCGCGGGCGCCGGTCCACCAAGGGCAAATATTTCGGCCCTTTTGCCAGTGCGGGCGCGGTGAACCGCACGCTCAACCAGTTGCAGCGCGTATTCCTGTTGCGCAACTGCACGGATTCGGTGTTCAACAGCCGCACCCGGCCCTGCCTGCAATACCAGATCAAGCGGTGTTCCGCGCCTTGCGTCGGGCTTATCTCGGAAGAAGATTACGGCGCGCTCATGGCCGATGCCGAACGCTTCCTGTCGGGCAAGGACACGCATCTGCAAAAGGATCTCGCGGTCGAAATGCAGGCCGCATCTGACGCGATGGAATTTGAACGCGCCGCAGCCCTACGCGACCGAATCCGCGCGCTGACCAATGTGCAGCAGCAACAGGGCATCAACCCCCAAGGCGTGCCAGAGGCCGACGTGATCGCCCTGCATCTGGAAAAGGGACAGGCCTGCGTGCAGGTGTTCTTCATCCGCGCCAACCAGAACTGGGGCAACCGCGACTTTTACCCGGCGACAGGCGCAGGCGCGGGGGAAGCGGAAATCCTAGAGGCCTTCATGGCGCAATTCTACGACGGCAAGGAACCGCCCCGGCAAATATTACTGTCGCA
>CAYNWX010000062.1:0-13309 GCA_964401005.1 uncultured Natronohydrobacter sp. | reverse complement strand
ATGGGGGATGGGGATGACTTGGCGTTGGGCACGAATGGCTCCGACATCGTCCATGGCGCACGCGGCAATGACACCCTAATCGGCTATTCCGGTGCCGACCGTTTTTTTGGCGGCGACGGCGACGACTCGCTCTTGGGTGGCGCTGGAAATGACCGGCTGGTGGGCGAAGCCGGGCGAGATATCCTGCGCGGCGGCAGCGGCAACGACACGCTTATCGGCGGCGCTGGCAATGACAGAATGTTCGGCGGGGCCGGTGCAGACCGACTGAACGGCGATGGCGGCAATGACCGGCTCGACGGCGGGGCCGGGCGAGACACGCTCAATGGGCATGCAGGGAATGACACGCTGATCGGTGGCGGCGGAAACGACCGCCTATTTGGTCACAGAGGCCGAGATCAGCTAAATGGCGGCAACGGAAACGATCTTTTGAACGGCGGGGCCGGGAACGACCGCTTGGTTGGCGGCCCTGGCGCGGACATTGCGGTGGGTGGCCCAGGTGCGGATACCTTCATTTTCAACGATGGGCATGACCAGTTCACGATCCGAGACTTCAGCTTTTCCGATGGCGACACGCTACAATTGGATTCTGACCTCTGGACGGGCAACATGACAGCGCAGCAAGTTGTCAACACCTTTGGCGATTTGGTCGATGGCGATCTGGTACTTGATTTCGGCGATGGCGATATCATCGTTGTTGAGGGTCTGACGAACATCACCCGGATTGCTGATTTCATAGACATTGTTTGATCTAGGCAGAAACGGCTTGGTATGTGGCGCTGGTTGGGTCCATCCTAACCCGTCAGGATTGCCCGACTGATAGCTTCAGGCACCGACAGCTAGATGGTGGTTGTCAGTCTCTTTTGATTGCTCAGGCCTCAGCGCCCCGTAGCACGCATCGTGCCTTGACGTTGGCAAGGTTTCCGCGCCTTTTGCAGCCATGAGACTGCAAGACACACCCTTATCAGATAGCAATCCGCTGAAAGCGGCCCTTTGGATGTGTGGGGCGATCGCGTCCTTCACACTGATGGCTGTCTCAGGACGCGAGATTCAAGCGGAACTCGACAGCTTCGAACTGATGTTCTGGCGCTCTCTGATTGGCTTTATAATCATCGCAAGCGTGGCCTTGGCGTTGCATGGGGGCCAAGTTTGGCGCGCCGTTCGGCCTACGAACCCGCGCTTGCACCTGACACGCAACATCTTTCATTTCGCGGGTCAGAACCTTTGGTTTTACGGGATAATGGCCATTCCCTTATCGCAGCTTGTGGCATTGGAATTTACCATGCCCGTTTGGGTCGCCATCTTGGCGCCCTTGGTGCTGGGAGAAGTGTTCACACGCCGCCGCCTGTGGGTCGCGCTTTTGGGCTTTGCTGGCATCTTGATCGTGGCGCAGCCCGGGGTGCAACCTTTGCAAAGCGGGCATTTGGCGGGAATACTCTGCGCCATTGGCTTTGCGATGAACCTGCTGTTGACGAAGCGTATCATGCGCCATGACAGCGTGCTCTGCGTGCTGTTCTGGATGACCGCGTTGCAAACGCTGTTCGGGCTGATCTTGGCGCAATGGGGTGGGTTCACGTGGCCTAGTTCCGCGATCTGGGGTTGGCTGGCGCTTGTGGCGGTTACGGGGCTAAGCGCGCATTACAGCCTGACATCGGCTTTGGGGCTGGCCCCGGCCACAATGGTCGCACCGATGGAATTTTTTCGCCTGCCCATTATCGCGCTGGTCGGCATGTGGCTTTACACCGAGGCGCTGGACCCGTTCGTGTTTTTGGGCGCAGCTGTCATTTTTGCTGCGAATTGGTTGAACCTGACAGGCACCAGAAGGGCCTGAGCACGCTACGAATCTCGCGATTGTCGAGGAAATTGGTGGAGCCTAGCGGGATCGAACCGCTGACCTCCTGCATGCCATGCAGGCGCTCTCCCAGCTGAGCTAAGGCCCCGATACCAAGCCATGTGACTTGGTGCGCGCGTCTTACGAAAGCCGGATTGCCAGTGCAAGCGGAAAATCGAGAGGCGCGCGCGTTTTCAGAAATCAATCGTCGTCGTTTTCGGCAACATCGGCCAAATCGTCCAGCGCAACGGTGTCGTCGTCATCATCTTCCAGCAACTCGTCATCGACATCCGCTGCATCGTCATCATCGACCAGCAATTCATCTTCGTCGTCCACGACGGCGGCTTTCTTCGCTTTAGCCTTGAGCGCGGCGGCATGGTCCTCGCCGCGGCGATCGAGCGCTTCGATCACCACAACCTTGCCGGTATAAGGGCTGATGATCGGGCTCTTGTTCAGGTCGTAGAACTTATTGCCCGTTTCCGGGCAGATACGCTTCACGCCCCAGTCAGGATTGGTCATGTGACAGCCTCTTTGAATGCGAGTCTTTCGTGCAAGGGCGTGCCGTGCCATAAGGATGCGCGGCTGTAAAGCCCTCTGGCACCGCAGCGCACCGAATATTGTTCCATTCCTGACCAAACCAAGATGCAACAAGCCACAGAGACCATCGTTTTACCGGGCGAGCCCACCTTGAGCGTGCAGATCCGCGCATCGGCCCGCGCGCGGCAAATGTCGCTGCGGGTATCGGGGCTGGATGGCAAGATAACGCTGAATGTGCCACGCGGGCTGGCGCGGCGGCACGCTCTGGCGTTTTTGTCCGATAAGGCGGACTGGCTGCGGGCCGCCGTGGCCCGCGCGCCGGGGCAGCAGCTTGTCCGGCCGGGCGCGATGATCCCGGTTGATGGAAGGCTGCGCGCAATCACGCCTGCGCCCATTCGCAGCCTTAAGCTGGACGGCGAGCGCTTGCTGGTGCCAGAGACCGCCAGCCAGACCGGGCCACGCGTGGCGGCATTTCTGAAAACCCGTGCGCGCGACCGGCTGGTGCCTATGGCACAGCATTATGCAACGCAACTTGATCGTAAGGTCGCCGCCGTCAGCCTGCGGGATACGCGGTCGCGCTGGGGATCATGCACCGCGCAGGGGCGGCTGATGTTTTGCTGGCGTCTGGCCATGGCCCCGCCCGAAGTGCAAGATTACGTTGCCGCGCACGAAGTCGCGCATCTGGTGCATATGGACCATTCGCGCGCCTATTGGGCAACGGTTGCCCGGGTTATGCCCGATTATGCTCAACGCCGCGCATGGTTGCGCAGCCATGGCGCAGGGCTGCATTCCTATCTGTTCGAAAGCGGGTAGCGCGCGATCACGTCGTAGCTGTTGCCACGTTTGCCTTGGTGCACCCGAAAAAGCGACACGGCGTCTGGCGCGAACGGCTCTGTCGTAAAGCCCATATCACGCGCGACTGCCAGCTCTAGGTCTGCATTGGCCATACGTAGATAGGCGAGCGTGACATGCGGTATGAACTTGCGGCGCGCAATCTCTATCCCCGTGCGGCGAACAAGGCGTTCCAACCGAGCTTGCAGGTCCATCAAGGCCGGATCGGGACGAACGGTCGCGTGCAAGTTGTCTGGCTTCATACCACCAAACAGACCCAAGCCTGCAATCTGCACTGTCACGGGCGGCGCGTGAAAGCGGTCCAGCGCCATATCCAGGTCTTCCAACATGTGGCGGGATTGTTCGCCCAGAAAGACCAACGTCAGATGGTAATTGTCGGGCGGTTGCGGGCGATCCACAGGCAGCTTGCGGCTTTGCAGCAAAAGCTGCGCACCGATATGCATGGGAATCTCGAGGCCAAGAAACGCGCGGATCATGGCAAAGATCGTGCCGCAATCTGTGGCAAAGAAAAAGGGCGCGGGCGAGGAAACCGCCCGCGCCCATGGTGATTATTCCGCCGCAACCGGCACGGCTTGTCCGCCGCGCGGGCGCTCTGGCAGCACGAAGGCGATGGCAACAAAGACCAGCCCCATCACAATACCTGCCACATCGCCCGAAACAGGCAGCAGCGCCGGATAATCCTGACCCGCGATCTGGCCGATCACCAGCTTGCCGCCCCAGATATTGTCCAGAAGGCCACTGGCCTTGACCGCCGAATAGACTGCCGTGTAGGCGGCAGCGCCGACCAGACCGCCAAGGATATAGACCATCGCATCGCGGCGTCCCGAGGCAGCAGCGCAAACGCCGGTGCCGGGGCAAAAGCCCGTCAGCGCCCAGCCAAAGCCGAGCATCATACCGCCCAGCAACACGCCCCAATAGGCCGCCTTGACGGACATATGCGCCACGTCAACCAAGCCCAGCATTTGACCGCCGAAAATCAGAACAGCGGCAACGCCAATACCCAAAAGGATGGTCTTCATCAGACCAAGCGCGCGCAAGGCCAGCATATTGCCCAGAACCGATGGGTTGGTGGCCCCAATGCGGTCCAGAACCGCGCCGAAGGCCGCGCCAATGACAAGTGCAAGAAGGATTTCCATCGTGCTTACTCCTCGTTCTTGTAAAGCCACAGGGCGGTTGGCACGGCGGTTGCAAAGGCACCAGCCGCGAACAAAAAGCCCGAAATTGCGGTTTGCGACATGCCCGACATCATGTGGCCAGACGTGCACCCCCCTGCCAGACGCGCGGCAAAGATCACGATGAACCCGCCGATGAAGGCCACCAAGAAGCGCTTCGCCACGCTTGACCCGAAATTCGCCTGCCACAATGCGGGAATGCTGCGCTCAGCACCCTGTACACCCTTGCGCAGGTAGGACGACAAGAACGCCCCAAGCGCCATGGCTAGCACGAAGATGAAACTGTAGTTCACAGGGTTGGCGATGTTTTTGGCGTATTTGGCGAAATAGGCGATGTCCGAAGTTGGCTTGCCATCGGCCCCGTCATAGATCGTGGCGGACGCAACAGCATCGGCAATCACCCCGTCCAAGATCACGAATTGTGTGGACACACCAATCGGTTTGACCAGCATCATCGCGATGAAGAACACGAAGCCCAAGGCTAGGCCCCCAATCTTCCAGTCGAGTGTCATGAATCGTCTCCTTACATAACATGTAATATGATTTTATGAATATTATGAGCCGCCGTCTTTGATCGAGGTCAAGTTAGAGGCTTTGGCTACCAAGCCTGCCTGCTCCCACGACTTGCCGAAAGACGGCCGCTTTACGATCTAGGCCTATCATGTCGCGGCATGCGCAAAATTCCGGGCAAGTTGACGCGCCTGTGACCCTTGACCGCATCACGCTGTGCTAACAAGTCTTTGCTTGACCAGACCCTTAGGCTAGAACTTCACCCATGATAGTAGAACTCGGACATTTCGCCCTTATCCTGGCCTTCGCTGTAGCGTTGGCGCAATCCATCATCCCGCTGGTCGGTGCCCATAAAGGGTGGCGCGACTGGATGGGCGTCGCTTCGCCCATGGCGAGTGTGCAATTCGTGCTGACGGCTTTTGCCTATGCCGCGCTGACCTATGCATTCGTGGTTTCGGATTTCTCGGTCAAGCTAGTCGTGGACAATTCGCATACGCTGAAGCCACTGATCTACAAGCTGTCCGGCGTTTGGGGCAATCACGAGGGGTCGCTTCTGCTTTGGGTGTTGATCCTGACACTGTTCGGGGCTTCGGCCGCATGGTTTGGGGGCAACCTGCCACGCAGCTTGCAGGCGCGGGTGCTGGCGGTGCAATCGGCGGTGACCGCGTCTTTCATGGCCTTCACGATTTTCACGTCGAACCCGTTTACGCGGCTGGCACAACCACCCTTTGACGGGACTGACCTGAACCCGCTGCTACAAGACCCTGGTTTGGCATTCCACCCGCCCTTCCTGTATTTGGGCTATGTGGGCCTGTCGATGGCGTTCAGCTTTGCCGTAGCCGCCCTGATCGAGGGCCGGGTCGATGCTGCATGGGGCCGTTGGGTGCGCCCATGGACCTTGGCTGCATGGGTGTTTCTGACCATCGGTATCGCACTGGGATCATGGTGGGCCTATTACGAGCTGGGCTGGGGCGGCTACTGGTTCTGGGACCCGGTCGAGAATGCAAGCCTTATGCCATGGTTGTTCGCGGCAGCGCTGCTGCATTCGGCCATCGTGGTTGAAAAGCGCGAGGCGTTGAAAAGCTGGACCATCCTGCTGGCAATCCTTGGTTTTGGCTTTTCACTGATGGGCACCTTCATCGTGCGCTCTGGCCTGCTGACATCGGTGCATGCCTTCGCGTCGGACCCGGATCGGGGTGTGTTCATTCTGATTATCATCGCGGCGTTCTTGGGCGGGGCGCTGACTCTGTTCGCCTTCCGTGCAAACGTATTGGAAGCAAAGGGCGTTTTCTCGACCGTCAGCCGCGAATCGGCTCTAGTCATGAACAACGTTCTGCTGGCGGTGTCGTCCTTCGTAGTGTTCATTGGTACGATGTGGCCGCTGGTCTCGGAAATGGTGTTCGACAGGGTGCTGTCTGTCGGCCCACCGTTTTTTGATGCGGCCTTCACACCTTTTGCAGTCGCTTTGGCCATGATCTTGCCGATTGGCGCCATGCTGCCGTGGAAGCGCGGCGACATTGCCCGCGCCATGAAACCGCTTTGGGGGATCATGGTCTTTTCGCTGGCAATGGGCGCATTGGTCTGGGCCATGCAGACGGGCAGCTCTGCCATTGTGCCGGTTGGTGTGGCGCTTGGCTTGTGGGTTGTGTTCGGGGCCGCCGCCGATTTGTGGTTGCGCACGGGTCGTGGCAGCATCGGGAACCGTTTGGCGCGCCTTGGTCGCCTGCCGCGGGCCGATTGGGGTAAGGCAACTGCGCATAGCGGTCTGGGCATGACCGTCTTTGCCGTGGCCGCACTGACAGGGTGGCAGAGCGAAGACATCCGCGTGCTGCAAATTGGTGAAAGCTTCGAAAAAGGTGGCTATACGCTAACCTTGGCCGGGGTCGAGCGCGTGCAGGGGCCGAACTATACCTCGACCATGGGGATTATCGAAGCCGAGCGCGATGGCGAGCCTGTTTCCATCTTGCGGCCTGAAAAGCGGTTCTACCCGGTTGCGGGCATGCCCACGACGGAAGCGGCGATCAACTACAAGATTCACCGCGATCTGTATGTAACTTTGGGCGACCCGCAGGATAACGGCGGATGGGCTGTTCGCACCTATATCAAGCCCTTTGCCAACTGGTTGTGGATGGGCTGTGCCCTGATGGCGCTGGGTGGCTTGTTGTCGTTAAGCGACCGTCGCTACCGCGTGGCGGCAGGTGCCAGAAAACGCGTCGGCCCGAACGCGGTGCCAGCGGAATGAAGGCATTCAAGGCTATCCTGATAACACTTATGCTGGCCCTGAGCGGGCCAGCATTTGCCGTTCAACCAGACGAGATTCTGGATGACCCGGTGCTGGAAGATCGCGCGCGCGACTTGTCTTCGGGCCTGCGCTGCCTTGTATGCCGGAACGAATCGATCGACGAATCGAATGCCGATCTGGCGCGCGACATGCGTATTCTGGTGCGCGAACGTTTGGTGGCCGGAGATAGCGACGAAGAGGTTATCTCGTTCCTTGTCGATCGGTTCGGTGAATATGTGTTGTTGCGCCCCACGACGCAGGGCAGCAATATTGCACTGTGGCTGGCCGCGCCTGCACTTTTCCTGATCGCTTTTGGCGGGGCCTTGGTCTACTTGCGTGGGCGTGCCCGCGCCAAAACAGAAGCGCGCGGCCTAAGTGCCGACGAACAAAAGCGGCTGGACGAACTGCTGAAAGAGTAACGCTAGGTCCGGGCTTCCCCCTGCCCCGGCTTTGCGCCACTATTCCGCCAGACAAGGCGCGAGGGCATCATGGATTACCAAACAATCACCACCCGCGAAGAGGGCGGCATCGGCATTGTCACGATGGCGCGCCCCGACATGATGAATGCGCTGAACCGCCAGATGCGGGCGGAACTGACCCATGCCCTGAAAGACTTGGCTAAACGCGCCCGCGTGCTGGTGTTGACCGGCGAAGGACGCGCGTTCTGTTCGGGCCAAGACTTGGGCGATGGCGGCAACGCGGCAAATATCGATTTGGAACGCACGCTGCGCGAAGAATATGAGCCGATGCTGCGCGCAATCTATGACGCGCCGGTGCCAGTGATCGCCGCGGTTAATGGACCGGCTGCGGGCGCAGGCGCCAACCTCGCTTTGGCCGCTGATGTGGTCATCGCGCAGGATGACGCGGTCTTCATTCAGGCCTTTTCCAAGATCGGTCTAATCCCGGATGCAGGCGGCACATGGTTCTTGCCGCGTCAGGTGGGCTTTGCCCGCGCCATGGGGGCCATGCTGTTTGCAGAGCGGATCACCGCCCAACAAGCGGTCGAATGGGGTATGATCTGGGAATGTGCCCCTGCCGAGGCGTTCGAGTCGCTTTGGATGTCGCGCGCACGCATCTTGGCCGAGGGGCCAACCATTGCTTACCGCAACATCCGCCGAGCGCTGCGGGCCAGTCTGTCGAACCCGCTGAATGACCAATTGGCGCTGGAAGCACAGCTACAGGCCGAAGCGGGCAAGACGCGCGACTTTCGTGAAGGCGTTCTGGCCTTCCTGGAAAAGCGCCCCGCATCCTTCGAGGGGCGCTGACCTGTCAGGCCGCGGCGATCCAATCGCGCGCTTCGTCCAGATCTTCCATCCCGAAAAAGCGGACCTGTGAGTGGATCACCGCGCCCGCTGCTTTTGACATGGGACCAATCCAGCCAATGTCGGATACGACAGCGACATGGCTGATCTTGGGAATGTTTTTCCAATCGAACTTTATGCCGGGCCAAAGCGTCAACGGGTCGAACCCGTGGAAACTTTCGATTACTTCTATGAACTTGACGGTTCCGTGGCGGTCGATGAAGGCCTGCATCGGTTCCACCGCCGCGATATAATCGTCCACGGTGATTTTGCCGCGCACTATGATCTCCGCCACGCGGGTGTCGTCATTCTCGCGATACTCGATCGACATGGGTTGCGCTCCTCTCGTAAGAAGAGAGCAGCTTACCGTGATCAATTATCAAAGACGTTGACGCAGATCAGAGACGGATCAGGTCTGCGGGTCTGCCTTGGGGTCTGGCCCACGCCATTCGCCCTGCTCTTTCAAGGCCTCCATAACCTCACGCGGCATGTAGGTCTCGTCATGCTTGGCCAAGATTTCATGCGCGACGAACACACCATCGACAAAGCGACCCGTGCCAACAATGCCCTCATTCTCGGTGAAAAGGTCGGGCAGAATGCCGCGATACTGCACTTCTACCGAGGCTGGGCCATCTGTTACGCGGAAGGACACCGTGTCGGACTGGCCGCGCACGATGGACCCGGCTTCGACCAAGCCGCCAATACGGAACACTTCGTTCGCAGAGGGCGGTTCAGCCACGACCTGACTGGGCGAGCGGAAGAAATTGATGCCGTCGCGCATTGCGTAGCCAATCAGCGCGGTCGACAGCGTCAGCGCCACGGCCGCCACGGCGATGATCTGGATACGGCGGGTTTTCTTTAGGCTTTTCATCTCGTCCTCACCTTATGGAAAAACGGGCACGCCCATCAATCCGGTCGTCTCTGGCAAACCCAGCATCAGGTTCGCGTTCTGCACCGCCTGCCCGCTGGAGCCCTTGCACAGGTTGTCCAGCACGCCCACGACCATCGCGCGCCCCGGTATACGGTCGCCCACAACGCCAATATGCACGAAATTCGAGCCGCGCACATCATGAGTCGAAGGGGTTGTGCCAAAAGGTAGCACTTTCACGAAGGTTTCATCGGCATAACGGGCCTGCAACACGCTGTGGATTTGGGTCGCGTCCCCATCCAGCCATGCGCTGGCCAGAATACCGCGATTCATTGGTAGCAGGTGCGGCGTGAACTGAATACGCACATCCCGACCTGCGATTGCGGAAAATTCCTGATCGAACTCGCCTAAGTGGCGATGGGTTCCGCCCAGCGCATAGGCTGCCGTGCCTTCTGACAGTTCCGCGTGCAGCAGGTTTTCCTTCAGCGACCGTCCAGCACCCGATACGCCGCATTTCAGGTCCAGAATGATGCGATCCAGATCAATGCACTCGGCCTCTATCAGCGGGCGCAAGATGTATTGGCCAGTGGCCGCATTGCAGCCGGTGCCCGCGACCAACCGCGCATGGCGAATGGCGTCGCGGTAAAACTCGGTCAGGCCATAGACGGCCTCGGATTGCAACTCGGGCGCGGCATGAGGCTGGCCATACCATTTTTCATAGGCCGCTGGGTCGCGCAGGCGAAAATCTGCGGATAGGTCCACAATGCGCAAATCGCGCGGCAACTCCTTGATGACAGCTTGACTGGTCGCATGGGGCAACGCGCAAAACGCCAGATCAACAGCAGCGAAATCGACATCTTCAATCCGGCAAAGGTCCGGTAAGTCCAGATGGCGCAGGAATGGAAAGACCGACGCCATAGGTTGACCCGCCTTCCGCTCGCCCGTGAGCGCGACGATATCAAAGTCAGGATGTGTAGCAATCAAGCGCACAAGCTCCGCGCCGGTATAGCCCGAAGCCCCAAGGATGGCGATGCGTTTGGTCATGTTGCGTTTTCCTATCGGGTACACGGGCTGGCTAGCCGCGCGCCATGAGTATTTTTGGCAAGATGGAGATCAGGCCGCTTCAAAGGTGATCTGACGTTTCAGGAACTGGGTCGCCTTTCGCGAGACATTGGCCGGGTCGCCCGTGGTCAGGAATTTCGACACTTGCCCCGGTCCGATCATTTCCGGGCGTCGGGCCAGGTAGTCCGACAAGCTGGCCGCCACCAGTTTGGGCTGCGAATAGACTGCCACATCAGCGCCTAGGGCGGCGCTGAACGCCTCTTCCAGAAGCGGGTAATGGGTGCAGCCCAGAACGGCGGCTTCTGGGTGCGGCATCCGGCGCTTGAGCGACTCGACATGGCTGTGCACCAGCGCTTCGGCCAAGATCATATCACCCTGTTCGATGGCATCGACCACGCCGCCACAAGGCTGCGCTTCGACATCGACGCCGATTGCTCGGAAGGCCAGTTCGCGCTGAAAGGCCCGGCTGGACACTGTGGCGGGCGTGGCAAACAGGGCCACATGCTTGACCGCCACTTCGCGTGGCGGCGAGTTGTCACCCCATTGGCGTTCTGTCAGCGCCTCTATTAGCGGGACGAACACGCCGAGCACGCGCTTATCGGTGGGCACCCATGTTTCCTGCATACGCTTGAGGGCTGCAGCAGAGGCCGTGTTGCACGCCAGAATGACGAGGTCACAACCCTCTGCCCACAGGCGTTCGACGCCTGCGCAGGTCAGATCATAAATCTCTTGCGAAGGGCGGGTGCCATAGGGCGCATGGGCATTGTCGCCCAGATAGACGAAGGGCACGTCCGGCAGCTTTTCCACAAGCGCGCCCAGAACCGTTAACCCGCCCAAGCCCGAATCGAACACGCCGACTGCCATATCTGCCATCCTTGGTCGCTAAATCTGCCCAGACCAACCATCTTGAGCGTTGCAGGCATGATTAGGCCGCATGATAGCGAAAATCCATCCTGTTCTTTTCGCAGGGCGAAGTGCTTGGCAAACGGTCATGCTGGCGTGAAAACCACCGAATATGGCTTGCAGCGCAGGTCGCGCTTTGCAGCACAGCCGATTCGGCCTATGACCGAGAGCGGATACGCGAACAGTTGAAGAAGTTGCGAAACACATGGATTGGGACAAGCTCAGGATTTTCCACGCCGTTGCCGATGCCGGCAGCCTCACGCATGCGGGCGATGCGCTTCAATTGTCGCAATCCGCCGTCAGCCGCCAGATAAGGGCGCTGGAAGAGGCGTTGGATACCAGCCTTTTCCATCGACATGCACGCGGGCTGATCCTGACAGAGCAAGGCGAATTGCTGTTCAAGGCTACGAAATCCATGTCGCGCGAATTAGACACTGCCGCCGCGCGTATTCGCGACAGCGAGGACGAGGTTTTCGGCGAATTGCGCGTCACCACGACCACGGGCTTTGGCACGCTGTTCTTGGCGCCACGCCTGCCGACGCTCTATGCGCAATATCCTGAATTGAAGATTGACCTGATGTTGGAAGAGCGTGTGCTTGACCTTCCCATGCGCGAGGCCGATGTGGCCATCCGCATGAAAGAACCAAGCCAGGCCGACCTGATCCGCAAGCGCCTGATGAATGTGAATATGCGGCTGTTTGCGACCTCTGAATACCTACGGGCGAATGGCACGCCTGCGATTGCCGAGGACCTATCGGATTACCGGCTGATCTCGCAAAACGTGACCTCGGCGCAGGTCAGCGTGGGCGCACAGCTCATACGAGAGTTGAACGCGCGACCCCTGCGGTCCACCTTTACGGTGAACAACTACTTCGGCGTTTTGCAAGCGGTTCTGAACCATCTTGGGATCGGCGTTCTGCCCGATTACGTTGCTGAGGATTTCCCCGAATTGGTGCATGTGCTGCCAGAGGTGGCAAGCGGTGATATTCCGGTTTTCTTGGCCTTCCCCGAAGAACTGCGGCATTCACGGCGTATTGCGGCGTTTCGGGATTTCGTGGTTCAGGAAATTCAGGCCTATCGCCGTGCGCGACAGTTGCAGGGCTAACCTTCCTCAACCTGAACCTGAGGCATGTGTGCAACGCATGCCGGGGTTGTCACAGGGGCAAAGGATATTAACTTGCGAAACATCTCTTTGGTCATTTAATAGGCGGTAAGGCATGATTGAGAGTCACTTATGTCTTAACCTCCCTGTTGGACTTCGGCCGAGCATTGCGCTCGGCCTTTTTTTATGTCGTTGCGCCAGCATGAGGCGGCTGCGACAGCCCTTACAGATTCGGTGTTGTCGTATCTGGATCGGGATGCAGCCCCTTTTGCTTAAGCACGCGATAGCATAATAGGCAGCATGCTTGCCTGAGAGGATGCCAAACATGACTGACCCTGCCCTCACCCCAGAGCTGATCGCGGCGCATGGCCTGTCACCTGATGAATATGATCGCATCCTGGACATTATTGGGCGCGAACCCAGCTTTACAGAGCTTGGCATCTTCTCGGCCATGTGGAACGAGCATTGTTCTTACAAATCGTCCAAGAAATGGCTGCGCACGCTGCCCACTACGGGCCCGCAGGTTATTTGTGGCCCCGGCGAAAACGCAGGCGTGGTCGATATTGGCGATGGGCAGGCCGTTATCTTCAAAATGGAGAGCCACAACCACCCCAGCTACATCGAACCCTATCAGGGCGCGGCAACCGGTGTAGGTGGCATTTTGCGCGACGTGTTCACCATGGGCGCAAGGCCTATAGCCGCCATGAACGCGCTTAGCTTTGGCGAACCAAGCCATCCGAAAACCGCGCATCTGGTGTCGGGCGTCGTGCAAGGCGTGGGCGGCTATGGCAATTGTTTCGGTGTGCCCACAGTGGGCGGCGAGGTGCGCTTTCACCCCGCTTATAACGGCAACTGCCTTGTGAATGCCTTTGCCGCGGGTCTGGCCGATGCAG
>CAYNWX010000061.1:0-12280 GCA_964401005.1 uncultured Natronohydrobacter sp. | reverse complement strand
TCGCGAAATCACCTTCGCTCGCAACCTAACCCATTGAAATATCAAGGCTGGCCCAAACGCATTCAGCCCGAAATCTCAATTTGCTGCCGAACTTGGGTTTCATAGACAAGTGATTGGTCAAACGTCTGCGGTGAAGCTGAAATGGCAGCGGCGCGGCTGAGTGTCGGCAAGAAAGCCGGATAAACAGGCATGCCAAGCAAAACATTGTATACAAAATGACAAATATTTTGCGTAATGAATACAATATAGGCAGAGGTGAAACGACCTGTTCTAGTCCTGATGAGAAACGCCCGACTTGTTCTCCAACATGTAGCGACTTCACCGCACAATTTGCCTTCGGTTTTTGCCACCGGCCAATCTGCGCCTTTGTGACCGCGTCCTCTCGTTGCAGCCCGCATGTTGGTCACCCATCATTGGCGGGCGGGCGATGGCGCGCGCATCGGCAACCTGCACCATAGCATCGATCTGCTTCCCATAAGCCGCAAGCCGCGCCCGCTCCATCGATTCATCAAGAACCCAAGCAATAAAATTCGGTCATCATGCAGGAACTGAAAATCCCTACAGATTTATAAGATATATCTATTTCAAGAACGTGTTTGTATAAGTGAGGTAAACAGTTAATAATGTTTAAGGCTTGGGTAAAGCTGCGTGACTACGATTAGAAACACCGAAATACATGCATTGGTTAATAATTCGTTAACGCCATGGTGAATAATTCGAAAAAATTTCGTAAAATTAAACTCACAGGGTATTGCGAAATCCCTGCGGAAACATATTCTTGATTTCTATGCGACACGCAATTCGTTTCCGGAGACTTCATGCAAGCCTACTCTGTTTCTGCGCAGAATACCGAATATGGTCAACTGGTTACGAAAGATCTCATCAATTTCTTCCTGAAAAACCAGATCCACTGCAAAGCAACCAAACCTGCCCGCAACAGGAAGAGCCTCGAAACCTCATCTGACCTTTTTCGTATTCGATTTAGAAACACCAGTGTCCTATTTTGTTCGTCTGGCTACAAAACCGTCGATGGCGATTTTGAACGGGTTTGTGTCGACAGCCTAGAATGGCTTGTATCACCAGACCCCTTCCTTGACGCAAGAAGTTTACGGCCTCTAGAGTTCAGGCCGTATCGCGTCTCTGGCGGCCCAAGCAAGCTGTCTAAGCCTCCGACAGCAGGGCTGTCCCTCTGCGTGATTGTGCCGATTTATGGCAGTCCAAGATACACCTTAGATATCCGCAATGAGATAGAAGCTTTCTTGCCCGAATTGAAGGCACTGAACGGGCGGGTTGTCATTGCGATCGATGGCCACGATTTACCCCAACATACTGAACTTCATCGTGAAATGCTTGAAGGCATGGATTCACGGCTTGTTTCTGTCTACGCCCAAACGAAGAACAAGGGGTTTATCGAAAACGTTAACTTCCTCTTCGCGCTGACAGCGCCAGAGGAGCTTGTTGTTTTGCTAACCAGCGACATCAAGATGCAGCCGGGCACACTTTCACGTCTGATCGAGCCCCTTGTCGGTAGCAACGATATCGCCTTGTCGACTCCGTTTGCGATTGGCGGCGAAAATCTTGAAGCTCCAGACAGCGAATGCATCAATTGGCGCGACATTGACACACTGCTTTCCGGGCTTGAGCCTACCTACCCAGATGCAGAAACAAATGTTGGCTATCTGCTTGCTATTGATCGCCGGAAATACACAGGAACAACGCTATTCGACCTGTTTTTCGAGAATGGGTATGGTGACGATTCTGACCTTTACTACCGTTGTGTCAATCAAGGCCTTCGCGGGGTGGTGGTCGACAATTGTTGCGTCTTTCATGAACATGGCGCAAGCTTTAGCCTTACTCAGAAGCGCGCGGAATTGCGCAGTGCAAACCACCGCAAGTTCATGGAGCGCTGGGGCGAAGTGTTCGACGCCCGTTACACTGACGCTGCAAGAGCCCTAGAGAAGCTGAAGTCAAATCGTAGCCGTTTACTTTCCGCGCTGGCAGGGTCGGTGTCCGCGCCGCAAATTGTGTTTCTGTTGCCTACCAACAATCGCGCGATTGGTGGTGTCGCGGCCGTGACCAATCTGGTCGAAGCCCTCGGTGACCGTGGCTTCCCAGCAGCCGTAGTCAGCAAGGTCATGGCTATGGACGAAGCTGGCTTTGCCTCTAGAACCGTGCACTTTGATGATACTTTGCGTCGTGATAGCCTCTTGGAAAGCGCAAGCTTTCTCATCGCGACTTCGCATGACACCGTCGAGCCTGTCAAAGAACTTGCCCAGCGCCACGGCTTGAAGACCGGCTACTTTGTTCAAGGCCCCGAATTTTCATTCTCGGACGGTAATTTCTTAAGATCGGTGATCACAGGCTATTCAGGCTTCGACGCGGTTTTTACCGTCTCACGGTTTCTGATGGAACTGATCAAAGACTATGTCGAACACCCTGTGACCTTGGTCCCTTATGGCCCGCCGCAAAAGCAATATTACGATCTGAGTATTCCGCGAGAACCCAATTCTATCGCAGTCCAACTCAACGGAAACCCGAACAAAGGCGCTGCATATGTTGCGGGTGTGATTGCATCTTTAGCCCCGCACGGGTTCCGCTTCTACAGCTTCGGAGACGAGGCCATGCGCGGAAAAAGACAGAACTTTTGCACCCATCTTGGCTTCCTGTCGACCGCAGAGAAAGTCCGGCTTTTCAACTCTGTTGAATTCTACCTCGACGGAAGCAACTACGAAGGGTTGGGGCTGCTACTGATTGAAGCCTCAAGATGCGGTGCGATTCCAATCTATCGTCACAATGGCGGAACCGCAGACATCCTGAAATCCGCCAGTGTCGGGATAGAGGTCGGCGACTATGCTGCGATCAACAAGATCAAGCATCAACTGACCGAATTTCGTGAAAGTGGAACAATCGACTTGGAACGCAAACGCTGCGAACTGGCTGTGAGAGACCACAGCCTTGAATCGGCGGCTGATGCGATGCTGGAGTGGTGGAATGCACTACATTGACAAGATTTGTTTTGGGGAAATATCAGGCTGGATCGAAGGGAACACGGATGGTTGTCCATCACAGGTCAAGGTTCTACACCAAAACCTTCAGGTACAAGTCTTTGCGGTCCGACCAAGAGAAGACGTGCTAAAGGCTGGCTTTACACGCTTCAGCGGCTTTGACCTCTCTGTAAGCTCAGCCTCTCGGGACGATCTGTGCCAGATCGAACTCGGCGGAAGCCTGTATGACATCTCGCCAATACAGGTGGCGGACCAAGGGCTGATAAAGGTCGATGAAATGAGCGATACCCACATATCTGGGTGGGTGAACCTTCCAGCCGGCCTTCGCTCTCTCACCTTCTATAGTGCGACAGGTTTGTCGCGGGCAGAGATCCATGCGCGCGCTGACATTAACGCCCTGCTAAACTCTGACTCACAAAAGCTGCACGGCTTCTCGGTCGATAATTGCGACGTGGAAGGACTCTACGCTGTCAATATCAACAACTCCAGAATCCATTGGTTCGCGCCAACGCCCTTTGTCCAGTGGTGACACCGTCTCAATAACCCACGCTCTTGGAGGACAGCGCTCGCCGCGCACTCTAGCAAAGCGGAATTTCGGATAATTGGTGAGCCGGCAGGGGTTCGAACCCTGGACCTACTGATTAAAAGTCAGTTGCTCTACCGGCTGAGCTACCGGCTCACTCTGAAGCCGCTACTTAGAAAAGCCACGTCACAGGGTCAAGGACAAAAGCCATGCTGGCGCAATGTTTTCGCGGCCGCTTCACGCACAGGGCTGGTCAGGTGGAAAAGCCGTCGCTATATGGCGCACATGTGTGGCACGGCCCTGACTTTTCGCAAAATGCACGGCGCAGGCAATGATTTCGTCGTGATCGATTCGCGCAGCCGCGCGGACGCAGTGATGAATGCTGCGCTGGTGCAGGCCATTGGTGACCGCCATCGCGGCGTGGGCTTCGACCAGCTGGCGGAATTGCGCGCAGCGGATGACGCCGATCTGACGCTGGATTTCTGGAATGCCGACGGCTCGCGCGCAGGGGCTTGCGGCAATGCCACCCGCTGCGTGGCGGCGATGGTCATGGCGGAAACCGGGGCCAAGGCGCTGACCATCCGCACCGCGCGCGGGTTGCTGTTTGCCGAAGATCGCGGCGGGCAGACCTGGGTGAACATGGGCGCGCCAGTTCTGGACTGGCAGGGCATTCCCTTGTCGCGCGACTGCGACATTCAGCATCTGCCCCTGCCAGGCGACCCGGTGGCCGTGGGCATGGGCAACCCCCACTGCGTGCATTTCGTGGCCGACGCCGATGCCGCGGCTGTTGCCACCCAAGGCCCAGTGGTCGAACACGACCCGCTGTTTCCAGAGGCGACGAATGTCGAATTCGCGTCGCTCACAGCACCAGACCACCTGCGCCTACGGGTGTGGGAGCGCGGCACGGGCATAACGCTCGCCTGCGGGTCCGGGGCCTGCGCGACCGCTGTCGCCGCCAATCTGCGCGGCCTGACTGGACGGCAAGTGACCATCACCGCCGATGGCGGCACGCTGACGGTAGATTGGCGCGACGATGGCGTCTGGCTGACCGGGCCGGTTGCGGATGTCTTTACCGCCACGCTGGCCGAAGGGTTCGGGCAGTGACCGCGCCCCGCTTCACGACTTTGGGCTGCCGCCTGAACGCTTACGAGACGGAAGCCATGAAGCGGCTGGCCAAAGAGGCGGGTGTGCAGGATGCGTTGGTCGTGAACACCTGCGCCGTCACGTCCGAAGCCGTGCGCAAAGCGCGCCAAGAAATTCGCCGCCTGCGGCGCGACAACCCGGATGCGCCGATTATCGTGACCGGCTGTGCGGCACAGACCGAACCCGAAACCTTCGCCGCCATGCCCGAAGTGACCCGCGTGATCGGCAATGCCGAAAAGATGCAGGCCGCCACATGGACTAGCCTGACCCCTGACCTGATCGGCCAGACGGAACGGGTGATGGTCGATGACATCATGTCAGTGCGCGAGACTGCCAGCCACCTGATCGACGGGTTCGGCACCCGCGCCCGCGCCTATGTGCAGGTGCAAAACGGCTGCGACCATCGCTGCACCTTTTGCATTATCCCTTACGGGCGCGGCAATTCGCGGTCCGTTCCTGCGGGCGTGGTGGTTGAACAGATCAAGCGGTTGGTGGGCGAAGGGTATCTGGAAGTGGTCCTGACCGGCGTGGACCTGACAAGCTGGGGCTCGGACCTGCCCGCCCAGCCGCGCCTGGGCGATCTGGTGCGCCGCATCCTGCGGCTGGTGCCCGATCTGGCGCGACTGCGGATCTCGTCGATCGATTCGATCGAAGCTGACCCGGCGCTGATGGAAGCTATAGCCACCGAGCCGCGCCTGATGCCGCATCTGCACCTGTCCTTGCAGGCAGGCGACGACATGATCCTGAAACGCATGAAACGCCGACACCTGCGCGACGATGCGATTGCGTTTTGTACAGAGGCCCGGCACTTGCGTCCCGATATAGCGTTTGGCGCAGACATCATCGCGGGCTTCCCGACCGAAACCGAGGATATGTTCGAAAACTCATTGAAGCTGGTCGACGAGTGCGGGCTGACATGGCTGCATGTCTTCCCGTTCAGCCCGCGCAAAGGCACGCCCGCTGCGCGGATGCCGCAAGTGAACGGCACGGCCACCCGCGACCGCGCAGCACGCCTGCGCGCGGCGGGCGAGGCTGCGGTCCTGCGTCATCTGGGCGCACAGATCGGGACCGCGCTGCCTGTGCTGATGGAAAACCCGAGCATGGGGCGCACGCCGCACTTTGCCGAAGTGGTGTTTGATACCGATCAGCCCGTTGGGCAAATCGTGCAGGCACACATCACCGGGCATGACATTGCGCAACTGAGCGCAATCGCCTGACACATAAGTTTCGCGCACCTGACTTGATCCGGGGCCTCTGCGTCGGCGCAGTTGGCCAAAAGGTCCCGGATCACGTCAGGGGCGCGCGGCGCTTATGTCAGCCCTTCGACATCATCCCCTTCAGTCTATACAGCATATCCAGCGCCTCGCGCGGGGACAGCGTGTCGGGGTTCACGTCGGCTAAAGCATCGAGCACGGGCGAGGGTTTGACCGGCGCAGGCGCCGGGGCCTGCACGGCGGAAAAGAGCGGTAGATCGTCGATCAACGCCTTGGGCGAAGCCCCGCGCGCGCCATCTTCCAGCGCCGCCAGCACTTCGCGCGCGCGCGCGATCACCGGAGCGGGCAGGCCCGCAAGTTTGGCCACCTGCACGCCGTAACTACGGTCGGCCGCACCGCGCCGCACCTCGTGCAGGAACACCACGTCGCCGTCCCATTCCTTGACCGCGACCGTCGCGTTCTGCACCCCCGATAGCCGGTCCGACAGCGCCGTCATCTCGTGGTAATGCGTGGCAAACAGGGCGCGGGTGCGGTTCACGTCATGCAGGTGTTCCAACGTGGCCCAAGCAATCGAAAGGCCGTCATAGGTGGCCGTGCCGCGCCCGATTTCATCCAAGATCACCAGAGCACGTTCATCAGCTTGGTTCAGGATCGCCGCCGTTTCGACCATTTCCACCATGAAGGTCGAGCGCCCGCGCGCCAGATCGTCGCTGGCGCCCACGCGGCTGAACACTTGGCTGACCATCCCGATATGCGCAGCTTTCGCGGGCACCCAAGCGCCCATCTGCGCCAGAATGGCGATCAGCGCGTTCTGGCGCAGGAAGGTCGATTTACCGGCCATGTTCGGGCCTGTCAGCAGCCAGATCGCCGCGCCCTGCTCTGCCGAGAGGTCGCAATCATTGGCAATGAAGGGACTGCCCGCGCGCTTGAGCGCCGCTTCGACCACCGGGTGACGGCCTGCCTCGATTGCGAAGGCGCGGCTGTCATCCAGCTTCGGCGCGCACCAATCGACCGCGCGGGCCAGATCGGCCAAGGCTGAGCCCAAGTCGATTTCCGCCAAGGCGCGCGCGGCCTCCGACAGTTTGGCAGCGGCATCCTGCACTTGCGCGCGCAAGCCCTCGAACAGGCGTTTCTCGATTTCCAAGGCGCGCCCGCCCGCGTTCAGAATGCGGGTTTCCATCTCGGAAAGCTCGACCGTGGTAAAACGCACTTGATTGGCGGTTGTCTGGCGGTGGATGAAGCGGTCCGACAAGGGCTTGGCCAGCATCCGCTCGGCATGCGTGCTGGTCACTTCGATGAAATAACCGAGCACGTTGTTATGCTTTATCTTGAGCGACCCGATCCCGGTATCGGTGGCATACTCGGCCTGCATGGCGGCAATCACGTTGCGCCCTTCGTCGCGTAGGCGGCGGACCTCATCCAGATCGGAATCATGACCGGGTGCGATGAAGCCACCATCGCGGGCCAGAAGGGGCGGTTCGGTCACGAGTGCGGCATCGAGCGCATCAAGCAGAGTGTCATGGCCCAGCAGCGCCACACGGGCCTCGGCCAAAAGCGCGGGCAAGTCGGCAATGTCCAGCATTTCGGCCAAGCTGCACGCCTGTGCCAAAGCCTGCCGCACAGCGCCTAGATCGCGCGGACCGCCCCGGTCCAGCGACAGGCGCGACAACGCGCGGTCCAGATCGGGCACCGCTTTCAGCGCCGCGCGCAGATCGGTGCACAGTCGAGACTGGCCATGCAGGAAAGTGATGCAAGCTTGCCGTGCCAGAGCCGTGTCAGCCCGGCGCGCGGGCGCGGACAAACGCCGCTCCAACAGCCGCGCGCCTGCCGCCGTGACAGTGCGGTCAATCGCCGCCAGAAGCGAGCCCTCGCGCCCGCCCGAAAGCGCCTGTGTCAGTTCCAGATTACGGCGCGTGGCGGCGTCGATCTGCACCGCGGCGTCGGCGCTTTCCACGGTAGGGGGCTGCAACATGGGTAGTTTGCCGCGTTGCGTCAGATCCAGATAATCGACCAAGGCGCCCAAAGCCGCACGTTCCGGACGCGCGAATTGGCCGAACCCGTCCAGAGTTTGCACACCATAAAGGTCGCATAAGCGCCGTTCGGCGGACCCGCTGTCGAAACTGGCAGGCGCAAGCGTGGTCAGCGCCGCACCCATATCCTCGACCAATGGGCGCAGGGCTTCGGCCATAGGATCGGCCACCAGCACCTCGCGCGGGGCCAGCCGCGCCAGTTCCGGGCCAAGCCGCGCGCGGGTGCAGGACATGACGCGCACTTGTCCTGTGGAAATATCGGACCAAGCCAGCGCGCCCGCATCCCGGATTTCAGCATAGGCGGCCAGAAAATTGTGCCGCCGCGCGTCCAGCAAGCTGTCTTCGGTCAGCGTGCCGGGGGTGACAAGGCGCACCACCTCGCGCCGCACAACGGATTTGTAGCCGCGTTTCTTGGCCTCTTCCGGGCTTTCCATCTGCTCGGCAATCGCCACGCGAAAGCCTTTGCGGATCAGCGTTAGCAGATAGCCCTCGGCGGCGTGATGCGGCACACCGCACATGGCGATGTCGTCGCCCGCATGCTTGCCGCGTTTGGTCAGCGCAATATCCAGTGCCGCTGCCGCCGCTACGGCGTCATCGAAGAACAATTCGTAGAAATCGCCCATGCGGTAGAACAAAAGTGCATCGGGGTGCTGCGCCTTGACCTCTAGATATTGGGCCATCATGGGGGTGACGATGTCGTTCACGCAGAGGCTCCGGCCAAAGGGGGTGGCGCAGAGCCTAGCGAAACCGGCAGGGGGATTGAAGAGGGCTTTGCCCCCGCCCGGCCCATTCGGGCCGGACTTTCCCCAGGATACTTTTGCAAGGATGAATGGGCAGGTTTGGCGCTTGTGCCCCGGACGCGCAGCGATCCGGGGCCTCGCGGTTGGCTGGCGCTTACGCCGCGATCATTTCGGCTTGGCGGACGATGACTTCGGCCTGTTTGATCGAGGCTATGTCGACAAGACGACCCTTGTAGACGGTCGCACCCTCGCCGCGCGCTTTGGCCTGTTCCATTGCGTCTAGGATTTCGCGCGCCTCGGCGACTGCGGCCTCGGACGGGGTGAAAACCTCATTGGCCAGCGCCACCTGCTTGGGGTGAATTGCCCATTTGCCGACCATGCCCAAGGTCGCCGAGCGGCGGGCCTGCGCGCGGAAACCCTCGTCATCGCTGAAATCGCCAAAGGGGCCATCGACGGGCAGAACGCCATTGGCGCGGCAGGCGGCAACAATGGCCGATTGCGCCCAATGCCATGGGTCGGACCAGTATTGCGCACCCTCGCGCAGCATGTAGTAGTTTTCCTGCGTGCCGCCGATGCCGGTCGTGGACATGCCCATGGACGCCGCGAAATCGGCTGCGCCAAGACTCATGGCGGTCAGGCGAGGCGAGGCTGCGGCAATCTCGGCGACATTGGTGATGCCGGCGGCGGATTCGATGATCACCTCGAACCCGATGCGTTTCGTGCGGCCTTTGGCGGCTTCGATGGCGGTGACCAGCGCGTCCACCGCGTAGATGTCGGCGGCACATCCGACTTTCGGGATCATGATCTGGTCCAGCCGCTCTGAGCCCTGCTCAAGCAGGTCCACGACGTCACGATACCAGAAAGGGCTATCCAGCCCGTTAATGCGCACCGAGAGTGTTTTCTTTCCCCAATCCACGTCACGCGTGGCGGCAATGACATTCGCGCGCGCGCTGTCCTTGTCAGACGGTGCAACAGAATCCTCTAGGTCCAGATTGATGACATCGGCGGCGCTGGAGGCCATCTTTTCAAACAGCGCAACGCGCGATCCAGGGCCGAACAACTGGCAGCGATTGGGGCGGGCGACAGGGGCGGGTTGCAGGCGGAAGCTCATGGCGATGACCTCTTGGGACAGGATATGTCAAATCGATGCGACGTTTTGGTATATTATTGCATACAAGCGTGCAAGAGTTTTTCTGCGCCCGCGAAAAACGCAGTGCTGCAAAGCAGCGAACCCGGTCACAAGTAAGAATAGCAGCGGCAGAAATTGCAGCGACCAGGCCAAATAACGATGGATTCTCCGAAAGATGTTCGAAAACTACGTGCAATTTGCGAAACACTTCGGCAGCGTTTTGGTACAGTTCTTATAACCTGTACCCGGAGAGTGGAGCGCCACATGATCGAGACCCCTTACCTGCTGTTTCTGGGCGACGCGCCGGACCCATTGGCGGCCAAGGTCGCGCAGGGGATTAAGGATTGGCGGCCCGATTTCGCACTGGGCCAATTCCGTATGGAGGGCTGCCGCGCCGATATGAAGCTGCCCGATATGACGCTGGCCGAAGCGAAAGCCGCTGGCGCGAAGACGCTAGTCATCGGCGTGGCGAACCGAGGGGGCGTCATTTCCGCCGCGTGGAAGAAGGTGCTCATCGCGGCACTGGAGGAAGGGTTCGACCTTGCTTCTGGCCTGCATAACCTGTTGCGCGACGAGCCAGACCTGAAAGCCGCGGCCGAGGCCACCGGTCGAAAGCTGCATGATGTGCGCGTGCCTTCGGTGAAATACCCCATTGCCAATGGCGAAAAGCGCAGCGGCAAGCGGTCTTTGGCGGTGGGCACGGATTGCTCTGTCGGCAAAATGTATACGGCTTTGTGCATGGAGCGCGAGATGGTCGCGCGCGGCATGAAGGCCAGCTTCCGGGCAACGGGGCAGACCGGCATTCTGATTACCGGCGACGGTGTGCCGCTGGATGCGGTGATCGCGGATTTCATGGCCGGATCGGTCGAATGGCTGACGCCCGACAATGACCCCGACCATTGGGACCTGATCGAGGGGCAAGGCTCGCTGTTTCACGTGTCCTATTCGGGGGTGACGATGGCGCTGATCCATGGCGGCCAGCCCGATGCGCTGATCCTAAGCCACGAGCCGACGCGCACGCATATGCGTGGCCTGCCGGGGTATGACCTGCCTTCGCTGGAGGCGCTGCGCGACATTGCGCTGACGCTAGCGCGGGTGGCGAACCCGGCTTGTCAGGTGGTGGGGATTTCGGTGAACACGGCGGCATTGGATGACGATACCGCCTTGGCCTGCTGTGCCGAAATCGAGGCGCGCATGGGCCTGCCGACAGTGGACCCGTTCCGCCATGGGGCGGGACGGTTGGTTGATGCTTTGGACGCCATCTAAGGGGCTTTGCCCCTCTGGAGCCTACGGCTCCATTCACCCCAGGATATTTGGGCAAGGATGAAAGGGGATCGTGTGTTTCGGGTTTCCGAGGATAGATTTGCATTGGCCGAAGTGTTCACCATCGCGCGCGGGTCGCGGAGCCACGCCGATGTGATCCGGGTGGATTTGTTGCGCGACACCGTGGCGGGGCGCGGCGAATGCGTGCCCTATGCGCGTTACGGCGAGACGATGGCGTCTGTGCGCGCCCAGATCGAGGGGTTGGCCGAGGGTTTTGATCAGGCCGCGCTGCAACACGCTCTGCCCGCCGGGGCTGCGCGCAATGCGGCGGATTGCGCGCTTTGGGATTGGGAGGCGAAGCGCACGGGGCGGCGCGTTTGGGACTTGGCGGGCTTGGCGCAGCCCGCGCCAGTTGTGACCGCCTTTACCTTGTCGCTGGACAGCCCCGAGAAGATGGAGCTTGCGGCACGCAAACATGCCGCGCGGCCTTTGTTGAAGATCAAGCTGGGCACGCCAGAGGACATGCCCCGGTTGGAAGCCGTGCGACGCGGCGCGCCCAGCACCCGGATCATCATTGACGCCAATGAGGGATGGGATGCCGAGGTTTATGCTGATCTCGCCCCGCATCTGCTGCGCTTGGGCGTGGAGATGGTCGAGCAGCCCCTGCCCGCGGGCGAGGATAACATGTTAGCCGAGATTGCGCGCCCGCTGCCGGTTTGCGCCGACGAGTCGTGCCATGACCGCGACAGCCTGCCGGGCTTGCGCGGCAAATACGACATGGTGAATATCAAGCTGGACAAAGCCGGTGGCCTGACAGAGGCGCTGGCGCTGCGCGATGCCGCGCGGGCCGAAGGCTACCGTGTGATGGTTGGCTGCATGGTGGGAAGTTCCTTGGCCATGGCCCCGGCGGTTCTGGTCGCCCAAGGGGCCGAGATCGTGGACCTTGATGGGCCGCTTCTGCTGGCCGAAGACCGTGACCCGCCGCTCTATTATGACGACCAAGGCGTGCATCCCCCCTTGCCCGCGCTGTGGGGTTGACTACTCTTCCCCAAATCCTGCGTATCCGCTAAGGACAGGCCAGCCGCCACAAGGAGAGAGAGATGCCCCGTTACCGTTCCCGCACCACCACCCATGGCCGCAACATGGCGGGCGCCCGCGGGTTGTGGCGCGCCACCGGCATGACCGACAATGATTGGGGCAAACCGATCATTGCCATCGTCAACAGCTTTTCGC
>CAYNWX010000060.1:0-6182 GCA_964401005.1 uncultured Natronohydrobacter sp. | reverse complement strand
CTGGCCCAAGCCGCCCGCATGGGGTATGAGGCTGGCTATCCAGAGATCAACCTCAATTGCGGATGTCCGTCAGATCGGGTGCAATCGGGCAGTTTCGGTGCCGTCCTGATGGAGCAGCCCAACCTTGTGGCCGAGATTTGCGCCGCCATGCGTGCGGCCAGCCCAGCCGAGGTGACCGTAAAATGCCGTATTGGGGTTGATGAGCAGGAGCCTTCGGAAATCTTGCCACGTTTCCTGAGCGCGATCCATGGCGCGGGTGTACAGCGCGTGACGATCCATGCGCGTAAGGCTTGGCTTCAAGGGCTAAGCCCCAAGGAAAACCGCGATATCCCGCCGCTGGATTATCCGCTTGTCTTGGCGATGAAGGCCGCGTTTCCAGACATGCATATCTCCCTCAATGGCGGGGTAGAGGATCTGGATACGGCGCTAGGTTTGTTAGATGAGGGGTTGGACGGCGTGATGATCGGTCGCGCAGCGTATCAGCGCCCTTGGGATATATTGGCAGGTTCTGATGCGCGTATTTTCGGGCGGTCCCGCCCTGTGCAATCACGCGCTGATGTCGTGGCGCGGATGCTGCCCTATATTGAAACGCAACTGGGGCACGGCGCAAGGCTGGCGCAGATCACCCGGCATATGCTGGGCCTTTTCGCAGGCCAACCGGGTGCGCGTCATTGGCGCCGTATATTGTCCGAAAACGCGCACAAATCCGGCGCCGGGCCGGAGCTTTTGGAGCAGGCGCTTGCCGGCGTGGCGCAGGCCGCCGCCTAACGGCGCAACCGTGCCAGCATCTCGGCATTGACATAGCCATCGGGCGGCAGGCCATTGGCGCGTTGCCATGCTTGAACGGCGGCAATTGTCGCAGGGCCGTGTCGACCGTCTATGCCTGCGGTATCATATCCCTGTGCGGTCAAGATGCGCTGAACCTCTATCCGTTCGTCAAGTGTCAAGGCTCGGTCGCTGCGTGGCCACAGACCGCGCAATTCACCTGCACCCGACAGCCGGTCGGATAAATGTCCAAGCGCCAGCACATAAGCATCTGAAATGTTGTATTCCTTCAGAACATCGTAGTTGCCATAAGCCAGAAAGGCCGGGCCGCGCGCCCCGCCGGGTAAGATAAGCCGTGCAGCTGTTGGTCTTAAGGCTCCGCGCACGGCTGTTACGCCAAGCGAAGACCAGTCGCTGCGACGTTGTCCGGTCAGCCCAAGATCAAAGCCCCGTGGCAAGACGACTTCGCTGGCCCAAGGTTCGCCTTGTGTCCAGCCGTGTTGCTGCAAATAATTGGCGGCAGACGCAAGCGCGTCGGCAGGGTTGTCTGACCAAACATCCGCGGCGCCAGCGCCGGAATATCGAACGGAATAGGTCATATAGCTGGACGGCATGAATTGCGTATGCCCGAAGGCACCGGCCCAAGACCCGATGAAGCGTGCGAGCGTGACCTTGCCGGCCTGCACCATACGCAATGCAGCGATCAATTCGTCCTCGAAGAATGTGGCACGCCGCCCGTCCTTGGCCAAAGTGGCCAGCGTGGCAAGGATCGGCGTGTTGCCCCGGTTCGCGCCGTAAGAGGTCTCTATGCCCCAGATCGCTGTGACAATTTCAGGCGGAACCCCGAAGCGCGCTTCGATCTGCGCCAGCGTTTGGGAATGCAGCGCCATCGCCGCCCGTCCAGCCTGAATGCGCTGCGGTGTGACGGCGCTGTCCATGTAATCCCAAACGCGCGCGCCAAACTCGCTTTGGCGGCGGTCCAGTGCCAGAGTTTCGGGGAGCGCCCTGAGATGCGGGCGCACCGCGGCAAGTGTTTCTGTCGAGATGCCAGCGGCAATTGCGCGCGCCTCGAACCCTGTGCGCCATGCGTCGAAAGCACTTTCTGGAGCAAGCACCGTTTCCGAGGTAACATCGGGACGCGGCAAGGGCCGCGCCGAGCGCTCGACATTGGCGGCAACGCATGCGGGCAACAAGCCAACAAGAAGAACGGGGATCAGGACGCGCATGTAACCTCCGGCTGCGGATCGCGAGTCTAGCGATATCCTGCCGATTAACCAAGGTTCGCTTAACACGCACGCGCTTTTCCGCTAGAGTTTTCCAAAACACAAAACATACGAACAGAGCAGTCACATGATCTTGTCCCGCCGGGTTCTACTTGCTGGTGCCGCCAGTCTTTCACTGTCCGCCTGTATGGGCGGGGCTGTGCGTACGACCGCGCCGCGGTCGAGCAGCACGAGCATGCGCCCAACGCCGAATGCCGCCTTTGATGCGTGGCTGGATGCCTATGCGGACCGTGCGCGCGCTGCTGGAATTGCGCCGCAGGTCGTGGACCGCGCGCTTAGCGGGGCCGGGTTCCTGCCCGATGTGATCGCGCGCGACCGCCGCCAGACGGAATTCACCCGCACGCTGGAGGATTATCTCAACATTGCCGCCTCTGCCGAGCGCATCGCCGCAGGCCGCGCGGCGCTTTCGCGCCATGGCGCAACCCTGCGCGCGATAGAAGCCCGCTACGGTGTGCCCGCCGAGGTTCTGACCGCCATCTGGGGGCTGGAATCGCGCTATGGCACCGAAAAGGGCGATATTCCGGCGGTTTCGGCGCTGGCAACACTGGCCTTTGATGGGCGACGCGGCGCATTCTTCGAAAGCCAACTGACCGCCGCCCTGCGTATTCTGGAACGGGGTGACACCAACTATGCCAATCTGCGCGGGTCTTGGGCGGGGGCGATGGGGCACACCCAGTTCATCCCGACCACGTACCAATCCTATGCGGTTGATTTCACCGGTGACGGGCGGCGCGATATCTGGGCCGATGATCCGACCGATGCTTTGGCGTCTGCTGCCAATTACCTCGCGCGCATGGGTTGGCAGACGGGCCAGCCTTGGGGGCAAGAGGTATTCTTGCCCTCAGGCTTCAACACCGCGCTGGCCGGGCGCGGGTCTACACGCAGTGATTGGAGCACATTGGGCCTGCGCCCGACCAGCGGCAGTTTTGCTGGCCTGCCGGCCTCGCTTATCCTGCCCGACGGCCCGAATGGGCCAGCCTTTCTGGTCTACCGTAATTTTGGCGTGATCCTGCGTTATAACAATTCAGAGCTTTACGGCCTTGGCATCGGCCATTTGTCCGACCGCTTGCGTGGGGCTGGGCCTATTCAAGGTAATTTCCAGCCCGACGCAAATGGGCTGCGGCTGGCAGATCGCCAAGAATTGCAACGTTTGCTGACACGCGCGGGCTTTGATACCCAAGGCGATGATGGCGTGATCGGTCCGAACTCCGAAGCCGCAATCCGCGCGTATCAGGCGGCGCGCGGTTTGCCGGTTACGGGTCAGCCGTCGCGTGTGCTGCTCGATCAATTGCGGCGCGGAGCCTAAAGCTGTTGTTGCCACCAACCGCGCCCGCTGACCGGGTCGATATAGACCACGATCACGTCGCCCATATTGTAGGCTAAGGCTAGTGCAGGCGGCGCGGTCAATGAATGCCCCGTTTCCCCGGCAGCGTCTTGCCAGCTTAGCCGGTAGCGGGCAATTTTATTAACGGTATGAGGCATTTTGCGAATACCCGTTACGCGGGCCTCGCGCACCTCGCCGTCCAGAAGCGCGCGCCGGGCAGATGTCAGCCGCCCCCAGGCCCAAATCGCGCCGCCTGAGGCCACGATAAGGCCCGTGGCGCCCGCGAGCCCAAAGAACACCACCCCAAACATGTCGCGCTTGGGGTCAAGCGTGTTGCGCTCCGGCTGATTCCAGACATAGGTAACGGGCAGAAAATCGCCCTGTGTCACGCCCTGATACACACGACGGTCCACCCGCTGCCGCGTGGTGATGGTTTGGCTGTAGCCTTCGGGGCGGAAGCGATGGGTGAGATAATAGGTCTGCTGTAGATCACCGTCGGAATTGCGTCGCTCGACCACTTCGCGCGCAATGACCTCTGTTTCACCGACGATCCCGTCGCGTTGCAATGCACGGTAGTCGGCAAGCGTTGTCAGCGCTCCAACGGTAAACAACATGCCGAAGATCAAGGGGGCCAAAAGCCAAACAAGGCCAAGCCGCCAGATCAGACGCGGATAAGACACGGATTTGCGCTGTATCATGAGCTGCACTCTTGCCCAAGCTGGCGCAAAAGCCAAGCAGGGCTTTCCCTTGGCGGCGGGCAGCGTTAAACACGCAGCCAAACCGGGATAAGGGTGTGTTCTATGGGCATGGACAAGACATTCGACGCGAAAGCCGCCGAGGCACGCATCACCGCCAAGTGGCTGGACGCGAACGCTTTCGCAGCAGGCGCGAACAAATCGCGCGAGGACAGCTTCTGCATCATGTTGCCGCCCCCGAATGTGACCGGGGCGCTGCATGTGGGCCATGCCTTTAACCACACGCTGATGGATATCCTGACACGCTGGCACCGGATGCGCGGCTTCGACACGCTCTGGCAGCCGGGGCAGGACCATGCGGGGATTGCAACGCAACTACAGGTAGAAAAGAAGCTGCTGGCCGAAGAGGGCAAACGCCGCGCCGATCTGGGGCGCGAGGCGTTTTTGGATAAGGTCTGGGAGTGGAAGGGCCAGTATGGCCAGACCATTATCGAGCAGATGAAGCGGCTCGGCAATTCCTGCGACTGGGACCGCAACGCCTTTACCATGTCCGGCGCGCCCGGTGCGCCGAAGGGCAACGAGGGCAATTTCCACGACGCCGTCATCAAGGTGTTCGTGGACATGTATAACAAGGGCCTGATCTATCGCGGCAAGCGGTTGGTTAACTGGGACCCGCATTTCGAGACCGCGATTTCGGACCTAGAGGTCGAGAATATCGAGACCGACGGCCATATGTGGCATTTCAAATACCCGCTCGCGGGTGGGGCCACCTATCGCTATGTCGAGAAGGATGAAGACGGGACTATCATCGTCGATGAGGACCGCGATTACATTTCAATCGCCACGACGCGCCCCGAAACCATGCTAGGTGATGGCGCGGTTGCGGTTCATCCATCGGATGAGCGTTATGTGCCAATTGTTGGAAAACTATGCGAAATCCCGGTTGGCCCGAAGGAACATCGCCGCCTGATCCCGATCATCACCGACGAATATCCCGACCCAGTGTTCGGATCGGGTGCTGTGAAGATCACTGGCGCACATGACGCGAATGACTATGGCGTCGCCAAGCGCAACGGCATCCCGATGTATCGTTTGATGGATACGAAAGCGCAGATGCGCGCGGATGGCGCGGCCTATGCCGAGGCGGCGATGGTTGCGGGGGCGGTGGCGCGCGGCGAGCGGATTCTCTCTGTCGCAGAAGCCGACGCGCTAAACCTTGTGCCCGACCATTTGCGCGGTTTGGACCGTTACGAGGCGCGCAAAGCCGTTGTGGACGAGATCACGTCCGAAGGGCTGGCCGTGATGACCCGCGCGGACGACCCGCGCTTGGGCCGCAAGCTGGGCGAGGAGGATGACCCGGCGGCACTGGTCCCGCTGGTCGAGGCGAAGAAGATCATGCAACCCTTTGGCGATCGGTCGAAAGTGGTCATTGAACCCATGCTGACCGACCAATGGTTTGTTGACGCCCAGAAGGTCGTCGGCCCCGCATTGGACGCGGTGCGCGATGGTCGCACCAAGATCGTGCCGGAATCGGGCGAGAAAACCTACTTCCACTGGTTGGAGAATATCGAGCCGTGGTGTATCTCGCGCCAGCTCTGGTGGGGGCATCAGATCCCGGTGTGGTATGGGCCAGAGAGCCAACTGCTTAGAGGCAAAGAGTTTTGTGCAGCTTGCCAAGAAGATGTCGCATCTTTGGCTCAAGAGCACTACGAAGCGGTGCTCGATTCCAAAGTGCACATTGAGTTCCCTGCCGAAGGATTCTTTCAAGACCTTGGCGTCGATTCAAGGAAAGAAGGATCAGACCGAAGCACCTCAGCGCCGTTGTTGTCGAATGCTGACGGTTCTTACACTGTCAGGTTGCGTCGCGACCCCGACGTTCTCGATACGTGGTTTTCCTCCGGCCTCTGGCCCATCGGCACGCTGGGCTGGCCGGATCAGACCGAGGAACTGGCGACGTATTTCCCGACCTCCGTTCTTGTCACCGGCCAAGACATCCTGTTTTTCTGGGTCGCGCGCATGATGATGATGCAGCTTGCGGTGGTGGACGAGGTGCCGTTCCGCGATGTCTACCTGCACGGCCTTGTGCGCGACGCCAAGGGCAAGAAAATGTCCAAG
>CAYNWX010000059.1:0-5975 GCA_964401005.1 uncultured Natronohydrobacter sp. | reverse complement strand
GAATGCGTGGCCGATAACATGCTGGGCGCTGGGCGCGATTATGAGCCGATGCCGTGGTTCTGGTCCGATCAATACGACATGAAACTGCAAATCGCGGGGCTGAATGCGGGTTACACGCTCGTCGTGGTGCGCGATGCGGGTGCACGCAGCCATTGGTATTTCAACGGCGACCGTCTGATCTCTGTCGATGCTCTGGGCGATCCGCGCGCCTACATGGTCGGCAAGCGGATGATCGAGCAGGGGATCAGCCCGGATCCCGCCGCGTTGACGGACCCTGCGACGGACTTGAAAGCGCTGTTGCAGGCATGAGGATCATCGGTGGGTCTTCGCGTGGACTGATACTGGCCGATCTGGGCGCGGGCGACGTGGCTGCGCATCTGCGCCCGACATCCGACCGGGTGCGAGAGGCAATGATCAACCTGCTGATAAACGGAGCGCATGCGATCTCGTTGGATGGTATCCGCGTGCTGGACCTGTTCGCGGGCACCGGCGCTTTAGGGCTGGAAGCACTATCGCGCGGCGCGTCCTTTGCCTGCTTCATAGATGATGGCGCGAGCGCCCGCGCGCTGTTGCGTGAAAACATCGAGAAAATGCGCGCCATGGGCCGCACCAAGGTATTCCGGCGCGACGCGACGACCTTGGGCGCGAATCACGGCACGGGTTTTGGCCTTGTGTTTCTGGACCCACCTTATGGCAAGGGGCTGGGGCAAAAGGCGCTGGCCTCGGCCATCGCAGGCGGCTGGCTGGCCCCCGGCGCGCGTGTGGTTTGGGAAGAAAGCGCGCCGCAGCTTGCGCCGACGGGCTTTACGTTGGTCGATCAACGCCGCTACGGCGAGACCCATGTCACCATGCTGGACTACACCCCATGATCCCGCAGCTTGTAATTTTCGACTGCGACGGCGTGTTGGTAGACAGCGAGCCTTTGACGCTGCGCTTCCTGCGCGATGAGCTGGCCGAATCTGGTCTTGATCTGCCGCTTGCCGAGGTGGAGGACCGCTTTGTCGGGGGCACCTTGCCGGGCGTGGCGGATCGGGCGCGCGGCATGGGGGCCGACTTGCCAGAGGGATGGGTCGATGACTTCTACGCGCGCCTTTACACACGCCTTGCAGCGGGCACCGACCTGATTCCCGGTGTGGTCGCGTTGCTGGACAGGCTGGACGCGGCGGGCATTGGCTATGGTGTCGGGTCAAACGGGCGCATGGCAAAGATGCGTGTCACACTTGGCCAGCACCCCGCCATGTGGGCAAGGTTGCAAGGGCGCATCTTCTCGGTCGAGGATGTGGCGCGGCCGAAACCGGCGCCCGATCTGTATTTGCATGTTGCCCGCAGTCTTGGCGCAAAGTTTACCGATTGCGTTGTGGTCGAAGACAGCGCCACGGGCGCGCGCGCGGCCCGCGCGGCGGGGATGCGTTGTTTTGGCTATGCACCACAAGGGGATGGACCCAAATTGATTGCCGAAGGCGCGCAAGTGTTCCGGTCGATGGATGATCTGCCCACCCTGCTGGGCCTCTAGCAAAGAAGAAAAAGGGGCGCTCTAGGCGCCCCTTCTTGTTTGGTTGATGCAAGCGATCACGCTAGATCGAAACGATCCGCGTTCATCACCTTGACCCATGCGGCCACGAAATCCTGCACGAATTTCTCGGCATTGTCGTCTTGGGCATAAACCTCTGCATAAGCGCGCAGAACCGAGTTCGAGCCGAAGACCAGATCGGCGCGGGTGGCGGTGAATTTCGCCGCACCCGTCGCACGGTCCTGCAATTCGTAGGAATTGCGACCCTTCGGTTCCCATTTCAGGCCCATATCGGTCAGGTTGACGAAGAAATCGTTGCTCAGCGCGCCAACACGGTCGGTAAAGACGCCATGCGCCGTGCCACCGTGGTTGGTGCCCATCACGCGCAGACCGCCGACAAGGCAAGTCATTTCATGCGCCGTCAGGCCCAGAAGTTGCGCGCGGTCGAGCATCATTTCCTCGGCCGAAACGACGTAGTCCTTCTTCATCCAGTTGCGGAAACCATCGGCGACGGGTTCCAGCCACTTGAAGCTGTCGGCATCGGTCATTTCGTCCGTGGCATCGCCCCGGCCCGGCGCAAACGGCACTTCAATGTCAAACCCGGCAGCTTTCGCGGCCTGTTCCACACCGACATTACCCGCAAGCACGATCACATCAGCAACCGATGCACCGGTCTCTGCCGCGATCGGTTCCAGCACGGCTAGCACGCGGCCCAGACGCTCGGGCTCATTCCCTTCCCAATCCTTCTGGGGTGCCAGACGAATGCGCGCGCCATTGGCACCCCCGCGATAATCCGACTTGCGGAAGGTGCGGGCGCTGTCCCATGCGGTGGCGACCATGTCGGACACCGACAGACCGCTTGCTGCGATCTTCGCTTTCACAGCGGCCACGTCGTAGCCTTTGTTGCCAGCGGGAACCGGGTCTTGCCAGACCAGCACTTCGGCCGGGGCTTCTTTGCCGATGTAGCGCTCTTGCGGGCCCATATCGCGGTGGGTCAGCTTGAACCATGCACGGGCGAAAGCATCATCGAACGACGCAGGGTCGGCCATGAATTTTTCGCAGATGGCGCGGTATGCCGGGTCCATCTTCATGGCCATATCGGCATCGGTCATGATCGGGTTGTAGCGGATGGAAGGGTCTTCCACGTCAACTGGCTTGTCTTCTTCGGTAATGTCGATGGGTTCCCACTGCCAAGCGCCGGCTGGGGATTTCTTCAATTCCCATTCATAGCCGAACAGCAGCTTGAAATAGCCCATGTCCCATTTGGTCGGGTGGGTCGTCCACGCGCCTTCAATACCCGACGTGACCGCATCGCGGCCGATGCCGCGGGTCTTGTGGTTCATCCAGCCCAAGCCACCTTCTTCCAGCGCAGCACCTTCAGGTGCCGGACCAAGGTTTTCCGCACGGCCATTGCCGTGGCACTTGCCAACCGTGTGGCCACCGGCGGTCAGCGCAACGGTTTCCTCGTCATTCATCGCCATGCGGGCGAAGGTTTCGCGCACATGTGCCGCAGTTTTCAGCGGGTCAGGCTGGCCGTTAACGCCTTCGGGGTTGACGTAGATCAGGCCCATCTGCACGGCGGCCAGCGGGTTTTCCATGGTGCCCGCATCGTCGACATTCTCATACCGCTCGTTCGACGGGGCGAGCCATTCGCGCTCGGACCCCCAATAGACGTCCTTTTCCGGTCCCCAGATGTCTTCACGCCCCAGCGAAAAGCCAAAGGTTTTCAGACCCATATCCTCATAGGCAACAGTGCCTGACAGGATGATAAGGTCGGCCCAGCTGATCTTGTTGCCGTATTTCTTCTTTAGCGGCCACAGCAGGCGGCGGGCTTTGTCCAGGTTTGTGTTGTCTGGCCAGCTATTGAGCGGGGCAAATCGGATATTGCCGGTGCCAGCGCCGCCACGACCATCTTGCACGCGGTAGCTGCCTGCGGCGTGCCATGCGAGGCGAATCATCAAGCCGCCATAATGGCCCCAATCGGCGGGCCACCAATCCTGGCTATCCTTCAGAAGCGCCTTCATGTCGGCTTTCAGCGCGTCGTAATCCAGGTCCTTGACCGTTTCCCGATAGTTGAAATCGCCCAACGGGTTGGTTTTGGTGTCGTGCTGGTGAAGGATGTCAAGGTTCAGCGCTTTTGGCCACCAATCCATCACAGTGGTGCCGGTGGTGGTCTGTGCGCCGTGCATGACCGGGCATTTGCCCGCGTTATCGGATCCGTCCATGTTTCCCTCCAATGGTGTAACTGGAACGGTTCTAACACGGCGGCGCAATCAGGAATAGTTTTTTATCCTGATAGAATTTATAAGAAAGACTTATAAGTCAGATAAAGCATGTGTCGCGAAGCTGGTTCATCACGCGCACCAATTCGCGCGCGATGGCAGGTTCGGACAGTGCATGTCCTGACATACCAACCATTTCCAATCGCGAGCGGCCCCAGAGACGGTGCAACTCCCATGCCGTGGCGGGCGGGCAGATCATATCGTAGCGCCCTTGCACAATGGTGCCGGGAACATTGGCCATGCGCGACAGCCCGTTCATCAGCGCGCCATCTTCGCCCAGAAAACACCCGTTCGAGAAATAGTGATTCTCCAGCCGGGCGAAAGCGCGGGCGTAATCGCTTGGCGCATCGCCGCCCACAAGACCGCGTGTCTCGATAGAGGCAAGCGCGTTTTCCCAGCGGGTCCAAGCGCGTGCGAAGCGGTTTTCTTCGTGAATGTCGCCACTGAACAAGCGCCGCGCATAGGCCCCGATCAGGTCATTCTGCTCGTCTTCCGGAATGGGCCGAATGAACTGCGCCCAAAGCTCTGGGAAGAAGCGCGCGGCACCGCCGCCATAAAACCAATCCAGTTCTGCACGGGTGCCCATGAACACGCCGCGCAGCACCACATGTGCGACCTGATCGGGATGGGCTTGCGTGTAAGCCAGTGCAAGCGTCGCCCCCCAAGAGCCGCCGAACACGACCCAGCGGTCAATATCCAGAACGCTGCGGATCAGTTCTATATCCGCAAGCAGATGCCCGGTTGTGTTGGCATGGGTCGAGGCCGAGGGCTTCGAGCGCCCACATCCACGCTGATCGAACAGGATGATACGGTAATGCGCCGGGTCGAAAAACCGCCGCATGGTCGGGCTGCACCCGCCGCCTGGGCCGCCATGCAACACCACAACGGGCATGCCGCTTGGGTTGCCGCATTGCTCAACATAGACACGATGTCCGTCCCCCACATCCAGCAAGCGCTGGTCGTAGGGTTCAACATAGGGGTAAAGACCCCTTTGTGCGTTATCGTGTCCGACTGGCTTGTCCATGTGCAGGACTATATAGATCGGCAGACCCGCCCGCCATGGGGCACTTTGAAAAAACCGGGGGAACCATGACCACAAGCACGATCGACCCTGCCGAGGTGGCGAAATTCGAGGCGATGGCCGCCGAATGGTGGGACCCGAACGGCAAGTTCAAACCGCTGCACATGCTGAACCCGTGCCGGTTGGATTACATTACTCGCCAGATTGTCGCCGAATTCGACCGTGACCTGACTGCGTCCGCGCCGTTCAAAGGGCTGCGTTTGCTGGATATCGGTTGCGGGGGCGGCTTGCTGTCCGAACCCATGGCGCGGCTGGGGGCCGATGTGGTGGGCGCGGATGCCGCACCCCGCAACATTCCCGTGGCGCAGATCCATGCCGAGCAGGAAGGTCTGACCATCGACTACCGCAACACCACCGCCGAGGATATGGCGGCGGCGGGCGAGCAATTCGACGTGGTGCTAAACATGGAAGTGGTCGAGCATGTGGCTGACCCGCTGGCCTATCTGACCGCGTGTCAGCAGCTTTTGAAACCGGGCGGGTTGATGATCTGTTCGACCCTGAACCGCAATCCGAAAAGCTACCTGATGGCCATTATCGGGGCGGAATATGTCATGCGCTGGCTGCCCAAGGGCACGCATGAATGGTCGAAATTCATAACCCCGGATGAGCTTTACGACCTGATCCGCCGCGCGGGGCTAGACCCTGTTGACCGCACCGGGTTCGTGTTCGACAAGCTGCGGTGGAACTGGTCGCTGTCCGAGCGTGACCTGTCGGTGAATTATGTGACGGCGTCAGTGAAACCGGGTGCGACGGCTTAGACCAAGTTGGCCGCTATGCTTCGTGTCAAGCCCGGGGCGCGTTTCGCTACCCGCGCATCACCTGCGCGACAGCGTGCGCGACATCTCCCGCGCGTGACGGGTCCATCCCTGCCATGTTCACCCGCCCGTCCCACAGCATGTAGATGGCGTGATCGTCGCGCAGCCGTAGCACCTGAGCCTGTGTCAGGGGCAGGATGGAAAACATGCCCTGTTGCGCGGCCACGCTGCCCATGCGGTCTGACCCGGTCGCTGCACGCAGCGCATCGGCGAGCGCGCGGCGGTTGGTTTGCACGCGAGTGCGCATCTCTTCCAACTCTTCCACCCACTGAACGCGCAGCACTGGA
>CAYNWX010000058.1:0-1772 GCA_964401005.1 uncultured Natronohydrobacter sp. | reverse complement strand
AGCGGGCGCAAGGCCCGCTCTTTCCGTGTCGTTAAATCCGGGTTGGATTAGAACTTGAACGAAAGACCGAAGTCAGCAACCGTCTCTTCGTCAAATTGACGAACGACACCACCTTCGATGGAGGCACCGCCACCCAAGTCGTAAGCAGCACCGACGCCGAAGCTGGTTTCCTCATCGAAGTTGCGGAAGCCATATGCGGTCACAGTGGTTGCGTCAAAGGAACCGGACAGCGAGGCGCCATACTGATCATTGCCGTCGGAACGACCGTAGATCGCTTTGGCAGTGATGCCTTCCATGCTGTAGGCCGCCGATACAATACCATGCTGTAGGCCACCGTCTTCTTTTTCGTAGCCGACACCAACAGTGAAGCCTTCGTAGGTGTAACCGACACCCGCGCTAATGACGCGACCGGCTTCGAAGCTGTCGATGCCGAGGGCGACGCTGAATCCGTCGATGCTGTATTCATACAACGCACCCGGGGTCTCATTATTACCCAGATACGCTGCATCTTCTTCGAGGCCGGTCAGACCGACACCGTCGATGTTGCCGACGATTGCGTCAGCAGCGCTGTCAACGTCACCCATTGACAACTTGCCGAATTCGCCAGAGATGAAAACGGAACCGGCATTGCCGTCGGCTGCATCACCAGCGTCCTCAGCATCAAATTCGGCGCCGAACGCCAGGCCACCATCGGTTTCACCGGACATGGTGAAGGTGATGCCCATTTCGGTTACCATGCGTGCATCGTCACCGTCGTAGAATAGGCCCATGAGAGCCTCGCCGGACAGCGTTACCTCTGCGGATGCAACGCCTGCCGTCATGACCAGAGCGGTCGAAGCAAGAAGAAGCTTTTTCATTTTATTGCCCTCGTTATCTTAGGATGTCCTCGCCTCACCAAACCGGCGAGGTCTAAGCCTGTTTCATCCTTTCGCCCCCTTTTTTCAAGCGTAAGCGCAGGCGGCCGGGGCAATCGGCCCAAAATGATGCAGAATTGTCACGCACCCGCATCTGGCCCTTTGTTTGCGCGCGTTGCACGGGCCTTGTTCCACGCGGTTGAACGGGCTACAGAGAAGCAACGCTATATAGGGGCTATGCGATGGGTTGGAACGGCATTTCGCGCGGGGTCGTGCTGGCGGGCACCGCTTTGGTGCTGGCAGGGTGCAGCGGGGGCGGCTTTGGGTTCGGCAATTTCCTGTCGGGCGGCGAACGCTCTCGGCAGGCGGCGGCGGAAATTCATCAGGAAGCGCGTGAAAGACGTGGAAATGCCAGTCAATCCACGATTTGGGACCTGTTTTCCAACGCGCAACCACCTTCGACCACGGTCGAGGTGAACAAGTATTTGTGGAATGCGTCATTAGAGGTTCTGGACTTTTTGCCTGTGCAGTCGGTTGACCCGTTCTCTGGCGTGATCGTCACGGGCTTTGGCACACCCCCCGGCGGTGGTCGCGCCTATCGCGCCGCGATTCTGGTGAATGACCCGGCTTTGGATGCCCGCTCGCTGAACGTGGCCATCATGACCAGCGGTGGCCCCGCCAGCCGTGAAACGATTCGCGCCGTGGAAGATGCCATCCTGACCCGCGCGCGCCAGTTGCGCATTCAGGACCGCAACCTCTGAATCTGGACCTTGCCCGAACAGGGCGCTACAGATGCCGGGCCGGTCGCGCCCGGCATTTTGCGTTCAGCCCCAAGGAAGTGACATGTCCCAAGCCCCAGACGCGCGCTACCAGCCGCAAGCGATAGAACAGACATGGCAGGCCGCTTGGTCCGAGGCA
>CAYNWX010000057.1:0-21052 GCA_964401005.1 uncultured Natronohydrobacter sp. | reverse complement strand
ATGTGCAGATTTTCAACGTCGGCCTGAAAAGCTACCGCGATCTGCCCTTGCGCATGGCCGAATTCGGGTCGTGCAACCGGTATGAACCTTCAGGCGCGCTGCATGGCATCATGCGGGTGCGGGGCTTTACGCAAGATGACGCGCATATCTTCTGCATGCCGGACCAGATTGAAGCGGAATCGAAGAAATTCATCGAATTCCTGTCGGGCATCTATGCCGATCTTGGCTTCACCCAATGGCGCATCAAGCTGTCCACGCGGCCAGAGCAGCGCATCGGAACCGAGGAAAGCTGGGATTATGCCGAGGACGCTTTGGCCAAGGCCGTCGTGGCGGCAGGCCATGCTTACGAGATTTTCGAGGGCGAGGGCGCGTTCTACGGCCCCAAGCTGGAATTTGTGTTGACCGATGCCATCGGGCGTGACTGGCAATGCGGCACGTTGCAGGTGGACCCGAACCTGCCCGAACGTCTGGATGCCAGCTATATCGGCCAAGATGGTGAAAAGCACCGCCCCGTCATGTTGCACCGCGCGGTTCTGGGCAGTTTCGAGCGCTTCATCGGCATCCTGATCGAGAATTTCGCGGGCAAGCTGCCGCTGTGGTTGGCGTCGCGTCAGGTGGTGGTGGCCTCCATCGTGTCGGACGCCGACGACTATTGCCGCGAGGTGGCGGCGGCGCTGCAAGCGGCGGGGCTGCGGGCCGAGTTGGATTTGCGCAACGAAAAAATCAACTACAAGGTGCGCGAACACTCATTAGGCAAAGTGCCGGTGATCTTGGCGGTGGGTGCGCGCGAGGTGGACGAGCGCACCGTCTCCGTGCGCCGCTTGGGCGATACGCGGACCGAAACGCAGGCGCTGGATGCGCTGGTCGCGGATCTGGTGGCCGAAGGCACGCCGCCGGATTTGCGGTAGCAGTTTTCCGTTTTGCCCGTGGTCAACAGGCGCGTCAGCGCCCCACGGGCGGCGGCAGACCGCCGCCTGTTTACGGCAAGACCTGCAACCAGACCCAGCCGGTCAGCATGACCAGCCCCGTCCCGATCAACGCCGAGGACGCGGCGACGCGCTTTGCGCGCCCATACATGTTGGCGAAAACATAGACATTCACGCCCGGTGCCATGGCCGCTGTGACCACGGCAGAGCGCAGCGCGTCGGTGGACAGCCCAAACGCCTTGGCCAGCCCGAAGGTGATCGCCGGGTGCACCACAAGCGACAGCGCCACGACATAGGCAATCGTGCGCAAATCGCCCTCGGGCCGGTAGCGATAGAGCACCCCACCCAAGCTAAACAACGCCGCAGGCAAAGCCGCCCGCACCATCATGTCCAGTGCATCATCCATCACGCCCGGCACCGGCAGGCCGGACAGGTTCACCGCAAAGCCCAAAGCGATGGCAATGACCAATGCATTGTGGAACATGGCTCTGAACACGCGGCGGGCGGTGTCGCGCAGCCGACCGCCCCGGTTGCGCATCAGCTCCATCGTGGTGATGCCGATGGCGTAGCAGATGGGCGAATGCAGTGCGATGATGGCGTAATTCGCGGCCAGCGCATCGGGGCCGTAGGCGCGTTCCGAAATCGGCAGGCCCAGCAGCACGGTGTTGGAAAAGAGCGCGACAAAGCCGATGGCGACGCAATCTTCCCAGTCGCGTTTGAAGAACAGCCGCGCACCTGCAAACCCAAGCGCAAAACTGGCCACCGCGCCGACATAGAAGCTGACAAGCAAGCGCCAGTCGAATTCCTGCCCAAGGTCCAGCCGGGAAATGGCGGCAAACAGCAGGCAGGGAATGGCAAAAGTCTGGGTAAACCAGACCACGCCGTCCACCTGAGCGTCGGAAATCAGGTTGCGCCAGCGCGCGACATAGCCAAAACCGATAACCAGAAAGACCGGCAGGATGACATCGGCCAAAGCCTGCATGTTAAAGTGCCAAGGTCACGGTCATCCCGTCAAAAGCGGGGGTGACATGGGGTGGTGTTTCGATCTCGACCGTCGCATAATCAAGGTCCAGATGCATGTTGGTCAGCACCGCGCGCGCGGGCTTGGCACGGGCGATCCAATCCAGTGTCAGGTCCAGATGAGCATGGGTCGGGTGCGGTGTCCGGCGCAGTGCGTCGATGATCCAGACATCCAACCCCTCTAGCAAAGGCCAGCTTTCATCGTAAATGCCCACCACATCGGGGCAATAGGCCAGCCCGCCCACGCGGAAGCCAAGCGCATCTATGCCGCCATGGTTCAGCCGGATCGGATGCAGCGTCAGTGGCCCGCCCGGCCCGGTGACGGTAAAGGCGCCGTCAATAGTGTTTATGGATAAGATGGGCGGGTAGGCTGAATTCGGCGGCTGGATGAAGGCATAGCCAAACCGCGCCAGAAGCGAATCCTGCGTGGGGACATCGGCCCAGACCGGTAGCTTTTCGCGCATGTTGAAGACGATCTGTCGCAAGTCGTCCAGCCCATGCACATGGTCGGCATGGGCATGGGTGTAGATCACCGCGTCAAGCCGCCCGATACCCGCATCTAGAAGCTGGTCGCGCATATCCGGGCCGCTGTCGATCAGCACTTGCGTGGCCCCATCCGGTCCGATCCGTTCCAGCAATAGCGAGCAGCGACGGCGGCGGTTGCGGGGGTTTTCGGGGTCGCATTCGCCCCAATGCCCGCCCAAGCGCGGCACCCCGCCGGACGACCCGCAGCCAAGGATGGTGGCGCGCAATTCGGCCATCAGCGCACCGCCTTCCAGAACAGACGGTCGAAATTGGCGCTGGTTTGAGCGGCGAAGGCTGCCTCTGTCATGCCGAACACCTCTGCGCCCACGCGGGCGGTGTGGGCTGTATAGGCCGGTTCATTCCGGCGGCCTCTATGCGGCGGCGGGGCCAGATAGGGCGCGTCGGTTTCGACCAGAATGCGGTCCACCGGGGCGGCGGCGAAAATCTCGCGCAATTCGGCACTGCGGGGGAAAGCGGCGATGCCCGACATTGACAGATAGAACCCAAGGTCCAGCGCGGCTTGCGCCAATGCGGCACTGGAGGAAAAGCAATGCATCACGCAGGTAAAAGCGCCGGCGCGATGTTCTTCGGTCAGAATACGCGCCATATCCTCATCTGCGTCGCGCGCATGGATAATCAGCGGCAGTTTGGTCTGGCGCGCGGCTTCGATTTGAAGGCGCAAGCTGTCTTGCTGCGCACCGGCGCTTTCGGCGGTGTAATGATAATCCAGCCCCGTTTCGCCAATGCCGACCATCTTGGGGTGCGCGGCCAGCGCGACCAACTCATCCACCGTGACCATGGGTTCCTTGGCCACGCTCATCGGGTGGGTGCCAGCGGCGAAGAACACGCTGTCATGCGCCTCTGCAATGGTTTGCACTTTGGGCAGGGCCGACAGCCGCGTGCAGATCGTAACCATGCGCGCCACGCCGGCTGCATGGGCGCGGGCGATCACGGCCTCATGCTCGCCATCGAAATCGGGGAAATCGAGGTGGCAATGGCTGTCAACAAGCTGCGGCTGGGTCATGCACTTTGTCCCAATACGGGGCGTAACCCCTCTTCGGTCTTCAGCACCATATCCAGCACCAGCGCGGCAGGGTCAAGGTTGACCGCGCGCCCGTGGCGGGCGCGGGCCGACAGCGTTGGGGCCAGTTCCGCCAATACCTGCGCGGCCTGTTGGTGGGGCGCGATGCGTGAGAGCAACGCGGCTTCACCCGGCACCGCCTCTGGCCCCGGACCCATAACGCCCGCGCGCGCCGCCCGCGCCATGAATAGGTCGAACAGGCGCAGGAACAGGGCGAAGCGGCTCTCGTTACCCTTGCCAGTCATGGAGTCGGCCAGTCGCAGCGCGCGCGCGCGGTCCATGCGGGGCAGGGTGGCGAAGAGCGCGACCAGTTCGGCGTAAATCTCTGCCCCGCCGCCCAAGGCCAGTTCCACCGCCTGACCGACCGACCCGCCCGAGAGTTCCGCCAGCGTGGCCGCGTCGCCCTCGACTCCGGCTTGGGCAAGGGCGGCGGTGAAATCGTCGGGGCCAAGCGCCGATAGCCGCAAATCGCGGCAGCGCGAGCGGATCGTGGGCAACAGCCGCGAGGGTTGATGCGCGACCAGCAAGAGCGTGGCATTGGCAGGCGGCTCTTCCAGTGCCTTCAGCAGTGCGTTGGCGGCGTTGATGTTCATCTCGTCGGCGGCATCGACTATCACCACGCGCTGCCCGCCATCGGCCGCCGACAGGCCGAAAAACCCGTGCAGGCGGCGCATGACATCGACCGTTATGTCGCGCCGCAGATTGCCCTTGTCGTCCAGTCCGCGCCGGATGACCAACAGCCCGCCATCCGCGCCCGCGCGCAACCGACGCACGGTCGGGTGGCCTTCGGGTACATCCAGCGTGTCGGGTGGGCCGAACATGCCGCCGCCGTTACCCGCCAGCAGAAACCGCGCGATGCGCCATGCGAGCGTTGCCTTACCGACCCCCATAGGGCCAGTCAGCAACCACGCATGGTGCATCCGGCCAGACCCAAAGGCTTGCAGGAAGGCGGATTCCGCCATTTGTTGGCCAAACACCACAGGCGTGGCGCAAGGATGGGGTGCGCCTTCGCGTTGGTCGGGCAGGTCGGGCGTGTCGCTCATGCCAGATGCGCCGCCACGCGCGCGGCCACGTCCTGCGCGATCACCTCGGGTGCGCGTGCGCCGTTAATTACATGAACACGGCCCGGATATTCCCGCGCCAAGGCCAGAAATCCCGCGCGCAAGGCTTCCTGAAACCCAAGGCCCAATTCCTCGAACCGGTCCTCGCCGGATCGCCGCGCCAGCCCGCGCGCCAAAGCCGCGCGCGCTTCCATGTCGATGACGAAGGTCAGGTCCGGCTCTAGCCCGATGACCAGATCATGCAAGCGGTCCACCAATGGGCGCAGGCTGGCGCGGGCAACGCCCTGATACACACGGGTTGAATCCGCAAAGCGGTCGCTGACGACCACTGCGCCACGGTCCAAAGCGGGCCGGATTGTGCGTTCCAGATGGTCGCGCCTTGCGGCGTTGAACAGCAATATCTCGGTTTCCGCCGACCAACGGGCTGGGTCGCCCTCGACCAGCAGGCGGCGGATGGCTTCGGCCCCCGGTGCGCCGCCCGGTTCGCGCGTCGCAACCACGTCACGGCCTGCTGCAGCCAAATGCTCTGCAAGCAGCCTTGCTTGGGTAGATTTACCGCTTCCGTCTATACCCTCGAAGCTGATGAACAGGCCGCGCGCGCCCATTCTCAGTTCAGCGCCGTCTCAGATCCGCCCCGCGCCAGCGCGATCAACCGCAAAGCTGCCGCCTGTGCGCGCACCATGAACCCACCTTCCGCGACATCGGCACCAGCGACCAGATCAAAGCTGACAGAGTCCATTTCCGGCAGTTCGACCACCAGCTTGCCCAAAACATCGCCCTTGGCAATCGGGGCGGGCAGGGGGCCATTATATTCCACACGGGCCGTCAGGGTGTCAGAGCCAATGGCGGGAACCAAGGCGCGGGCCTCTTCGGCCACCACAAGCGGCACAGTGTCAGCCGCACCCAACCAGACTGGGGCTTCGGCCAGAACGGTGTCGGGCTGTGCAACCGTCACCTCTGCAAATTGCCGAAATGCCCAGTTGATGATCGATTCCGCTTCTTGCCTGCGTTCCAGTTCACTGGTCAGGCCACCAAAGGCAAAGACAATGCGCCGACCACCCTGCTGTGCAGAGCCGGTCAGAGAATACCCCGCCGCAGAAGTGAAGCCGGTTTTCAAGCCATCCAAGCCCACGCCCGCGCCCAGAAGTGGCACCCGGTTGCTTTGGGTGATCCCGTTCCAAGTGAATTCACGCTCTGACAGGTAGGGGTAGAATTCTGGGTGCTCTTTAATCATGAACGCAGCCAAGGTCACCAGATCACGCTTGGACATCAGATGGTTCGGGTCAGGCCAGCCAGAGGCGTTCATGATCGTCGTGTTCGACATGCCCATCTCTCTCGCGCGCTGCGTGGCCATGCGGGCATAGGCCTCTTCCGTGCCCGCCAGCCCTTCGGCAACCACGACGGCGGCGTCATTGCCCGACATGATGGAAATGCCGCGGATCAGTTCCTCTGCCGTGGGCCGGTCGCGCAGTTCCAGAAACATACGCGAGCCGCCCATTTCATAGGCCCTTTGCGACACCGAAAATGGCGTGTTCAGGCTGACGCGGCCTTCCTTGATGGCCTCGAACAGCATTTCCAGCGTCATGAGCTTAGACATAGAGGCGGGCGGCAAGGCCTCATCGGCATTCTTGTTCAGCAGCACCGTGCCCGTGCCCAGATCGACCATATAGGCAGAGGTGGCACGAGTCACGAACCCGCCCGGCCCGTCTTGCGCCTGCGTGAAACTTCCCATGGAAAGGGTGGCTGCAGTCGCAAGGACAAGCGTGGCAAGATGGCGGAACATGAAACCTCCTTTAGCGGCGAACAGCATAGGCATCGGCAAAGCCAAGGCGGCGTACCTGCGCAATGATCTCGCCACGCTGCGCTTCCGTTGCAGCAGGGCCAACGACCACGCGCCAGAAACTGTTGCCTTGGGTGCTGCCGGGTTTGACACTGGCGCTTAGGCCCGCGCTGCGCATGGTGCGGGCCGCGCCATTGGCGTTGGATTCGACGCTGAAAATACCGATCTGCACAAAGGGCCTGTCCAGATTGCTCGGCGGCGCAGACGCCGTCGGGGCGCCAATGGAGAGCGGGGTGGGCATGGGCAATGGTGCCCCTGCGACTACGGCGGCGGGGGCGTTGGCCAGCGGCGCAGTCGCGTCCAGCGGTGCCGTGGCGATCTCTGGTTCCGCGCTGTCGCCACGCCCGAACAGACGCGACAGGAAACCGCCACGACGGGGCGTTTCGGCCTCTGGCATGGCGATCAGGGTTTCGGGCGCGTCGGCGACGGGTGCGCTGGCGTCGGGTGCTGCGGCAGCGGCAGGCTGCGCGGCGGGCTGTTCGGCTGCGACCTCTGCGGTTTGCGTTTCGGGCGCGGCAGCAGGCTCTTCGACCGGGGCCGCCACGGGTTCGGGTTCGGTGCGAATTTCTTCTGTGCGCAGCGCCACGACCTCTAGGTTGGTGGGCGCGCCCGCCAGCATGCCCACCGCCTGCGCCGCTTCGGCAGAGACCTGAAACACTGGGCCCGGATTCATCCGTTCACGTTTGAACAGCGCGCCGATGGTTTCTTGACCGCTTTCGCGGTTGCGGATGATGACCCGTTCGGGCGCATCTACATCCGGGTGGGCGACCCAGACGCCACCCAAGGACGGTCGCCCATCCCACAGGCCCTGGTCGCGCTTGGAAAAGACATTGGGCGCTTCGACGTCGCGTTCCACCACGCTGCCCGCGCGCGAGGCGCTGCCGGGGGCGGATTGTGTGCTGCCGGTGCCCTGCATGCAGGCCGAAAGGCCTAGGCAAAGGACGAGTGAAATACCTGCTACTCTGGACCGTGACATACTGCCTCTCTCTCGCCTCGTGTGGCTGCTCTGATGGCGACCTTGGATGCGATCTGTGCGTTTTGGCGAGTTATACGCCAAATCCTTGCCAAGAACAGCCCTGCGGGAGGGGATAAACCGTGTTGTGATTCATTTGGGCAATAGCTTGCGCGCCTTAGCCCTGCGCAGACCGGTCGCGCCAGCGGTTGACCATCGGATAGCGCCGGTCCAGCCAGAAGGCGCGTAGGCTTAGCCTTGGGCCAGGTGCGGATTGGAAGCGCTTCCATTCCGCGATGTGGATCAGGTGGGCGATGCGCTCGACCGTGTCGCGGGCAAAACCCTGTGCGACCAGATCGGCGACCGACATATCACGGTCCACAAGCCCCTCTAGGATCGGGTCCAGCACCTCGTAGGGGGGTAGGCTGTCATCGTCGCGCTGGTCGGCGCGCAACTCTGCCGAGGGGGGCTTGTCGATGATCGCAGGCACGATCACTTCGCCCGCCGCGGCCTTCATCCACGGCGCATGATTGGCGTTGCGCCAGCGACAAATGTCGAACACGCGGGTTTTATACAAGTCTTTGATGGGGTTATAGCCGCCATTCATATCGCCATAGATGGTGGCATATCCCACTGCGACCTCTGATTTGTTGCCAGTGGTCAGAAGCATGGCCCCGGTCTTGTTGGAAATCGCCATCAGGATCGTGCCGCGCAGGCGTGATTGCAGGTTTTCTTCGGTCACATCCTCGGACAGGCCCGCGAACAAGGGCGCCAGAGCATCGGTCATCGCGCGGCGCGGCGCTTCGATGCTGACTTCGTCCAGCTTGCAGCCCAAACGGCGAGCCTGATCGGCGGCATCTGACAGGCTGGCGGGGGATGTGTATTCCGAGGGCAGCATCACGCAATGCACATTCTCTGGCCCAAGCGTGTCTGCGGCAATGGTGGCCACAAGTGCCGAGTCGATGCCCCCTGACAGCCCCAGCACCACCTTGGAAAACCCCGATTTGCGCAGGTAATCGCCCAACCCCAAGCACATGGTGCGGTAGTCTTGCGCCAAGGCGTCGGGCAAGCTTGCGCGTTCGCCTGTTTCGGCCTGCCAGCCATTGGGACCACGGGTGAAGTCTACGCTGACGATCGCTTCCTCATGCGCAGGCAGTTGCACGGCCAGTTTTCCGCCGGGATTCAGAACGAAGCTTGCGCCGTCGAACACTTGGTCGTCCTGCCCGCCCACAAGGTTCAGGTAGACCAGCGGCAAGTCATTCTCGACCACACGGGCGACCATGTGGGTCATGCGCGTGTCAAACCGCCCCCGCGCATAAGGAGAGCCGTTGGGCACCAAAAGCATCTCTGCCCCGGATTCGGCCTGCGCTTCGGCTACGTCTTCGTGCCACGCATCTTCGCAGATGGGCGTGCCAATGCGCAGCGGCCCAGCCACAAACGGCCCCGAAATGTCGCCTGAGGTGAAAATGCGTTTTTCGTCAAACACATGTTCGTTTGGCAAATGATGCTTGCGGATCACGGCGCGCAGATTGCCGCCGCCCAACACCGCCCAGCAATTATAGATCGCGCCATTCTCTGCCATCGGCAGGCCAATGCCTATCATCGGGCCATCGGCACAGTCATGGGCCAATTGGTCAAGTATGGTGCGCAGATCGTCCAGAAAGGCGGGGCGCTGCACAAGGTCTTGGGTCTGGTAGCCCGACAGGAACATCTCTGGCAGGGCGACCATATCAGCGCCCTCGGCCTTGGCTTGTGCCCAAGCGTGACAGGCTTTCGCGGCATTCCCAGCCAGATCGCCCAGTGTTGGGTTCAGTTGTGCCAAAGTCAGGCGAAAGCGGTCGGACATGTGGTCAAGGCCTTGGTGGCGTGCAGAAAGCCTTCACATATCACGCTGACCGGGCATGAAAAGGGGCGTCTGGATCAGGTGCCACCTGCGGCGTGGAACATCGCTTCCATCTCGGACACAGTCAATGATCCGTCACCGGCCGTGAGGCCTTGCGCCTCTAGGGCATCTTGATTCAGTTGGCGCCTGTCCATCCAGCGTGCAGCTTCGTCCAGATTGCCACTTTCGAGCGTTGCCAGAAAACTATCACTCATGCTGATCGAATTATCGACCAACTGTTCCGGCGTGCGCGCCATATAGACAGCCAACATGTCTTGCTGTTGTTGTTCGCTCAGCCTGTAAAAGCTGTAATCTGACGCGCCAACCTCTGTCGAGGTCAACGACATGTTGATCTCGTTGCCCAAATCGCGTGCACCGGTTTGCACCAGCGCCATTGTGACAAGCCCCAAGGTGAGTGTTGCGGCGCCCAGTACAACCCAATCGACCGTGACAGCGCCACTTTCGTCGCGCCATGCCGCATTCAGACGCGTCGTCCCCTTTTTTCCCGACATGTTGGCCCCTTTTGCAAGAGGCGCAAACTTGGCGCGAAATGCGGTCAATCTGTGTTCGCTTCATGACACTTGTATGACTGAAAGATTGAATTTCTCACCCGCTCTCTGACTGCCTTCCCCCTTGCGCGGTGCTGCCCCCCCGACTAGGCTTGCGCCAAAAGTTCAGGGGGAATACGCGTCATGGCTTCCAGCATTGCGACGGCACGCGCGCTTGCCGCGGCGTTCATTTTGGCGGCGCCGATGGTCGCGCCCGTCTTGGCTCAAACCGACGGCGTTCTGACCCGCCAGTATGAAGATGGCGGCATCTACGAGGGCGAGTTCCGCGACGGGCTTCAGCACGGCCAAGGCACTTACCGGTTACCGAACGGGTTCGAATATACCGGCGAATGGGTTGAAGGGCAGATCACCGGGCAGGGCGTGGCGCGTTATCCGTCCGGCGCGGTCTATGAAGGCGCGTTCATCGCGGGCCGCCCGCAGGGCCAAGGCAAGATGACCTTCGCGGATGGCTCGACCTATGAAGGCGATTGGGCCGAAGGTGCGATCACCGGCCAAGGTCGCCGCGTTTTTGCCAATGGGGCCGTCTATGAAGGCGCCTTCGTGAATGGCGAACCTCAGGGCGAAGGCACGCTCGTGCGCGAGGATGGCTATGCCTATACCGGCACATGGGTGGCTGGTGCGCGTGAGGGGCAGGGGCGCATTTCTTATCCCGATGGCGCAGTCTATGAAGGCCAGATGCTGGCCGATCTGCGCCACGGTACTGGTACGCTGACCCGCCCCGATGGCGTGCGCTATGAAGGCGAGTGGCTGGAAGGCGCGCTGCACGGCCAAGGCATGCTGACCCAAGCCAACGGCGATGTCTATACCGGCGGGTTCGAAAACGGTCTGCGCCAAGGCGCGGCCAATGTGCAACAGGCCGATGGCCTGCTGTTCGAAGGGCAGTTCGTCAATGACCAGCGCGAGGGGGCGGGCAAGCTCAGCGGCCCGGATGGCTACCTTTATGAAGGCACATGGGTCGCGGGCCAGATCGCGGGCGACGGGCGGCTGGTGCAGCCAGATGGGTCCGAATATGTCGGCCAGTTCCGCGCGGGCCTGCCCGATGGGCAGGGTCGCATCACCTATGCTGATGGCGCAACCTACGAGGGCGCGTGGCTGGACGGGCAATTCCACGGTCAAGGCCGCGCGACCTTCGCCGATGGCTCGACCTACGAGGGTGAGCATGTGCAAGGGCTGGCCGAAGGGCAGGGCAGTATGACCTTCGCCGATGGCCGCGTCTATACCGGCGCTTTCCAAGGCGGTGAATTGCACGGCGAAGGGGTGATGACCTACCCGGACGGGTCCGTTTATACCGGTCGCTTCTCCGAAGGGCTACGCGACGGGCAGGGCCGCATCGAACTGGCAGACGGGTTCGTCTACGTGGGCGACTGGCTGGCGGGAGAGATCACCGGCACGGGCGTTGCCACCTATGCGACGGGCGATGTTTATGAGGGCGAATTCGTGAACGGCCAACGCGATGGCAGCGGCGTGTTACGCTACGCGACCGGCGAAGTGCTGTCGGGCGACTGGGAAGACGGGGTGATGACGGTGCGGGATGGGGAGTGATTCCGCCGGGTAATGCATGTGAAGCGCCCGACTGCAGAGCGTTTGGAATTATGCGTCTTAGGTCCGCTTTGTGGGACAAACCGGCCATCGATCACATTTCCTCCAACGGCCGCTTTTCCCTCTCCCTACACCAAACCCCTGTCAAATTCGGCGACCGCTCTTTTGGTGGCGGAACTGCGCCATCTTCGTTCGAGAAAGGCCGCGACCTCTCGCGCAGAGATATTCTCCAGACGCGCCAACACGATGTCATAGTCCCGGTAGTGTTCTTCGGTAAAGAAGGTCTGCGGCGTCGCGGCGATCAGTATGTCTCTCTCCTCAGATGGAATGTCGAGCAGGACGAGACTGTCGTCTTTCAGTCTGACGCGCGTCAGAAGGCGCTTGCGTACCTTTAGGGATGGTTCGCCGTAAGAGGTGCCTTCGGCGACTTCGGGCCATTTCAGGGCAATCTCCACGACATCGATCCAGCGCATGGATCACCCCTGATCGCTTTCCTGGGTAGATATCCACCAGGTGACGCCGTTGCCGTCGGCCACGCCACCACGGTAGTCGCCATCGCCGGACCTTGTCATGGGCAGCACGATCTGCGCCCCGGCATCAATCGCTTTCTCGAAGACGGCATCTGCATCCACGACATAGATGTGCACGTTGGCCTCTCCCGGCTCTGGCATCTCGCCCATCATGACGACGCTGTCATCGATGCGCGCTTCCGCGTGCGCAATGCCCGGGCCAGTTTCCCGCGCGTGCACACGCAGCCGCGTCGCGCCGAAGACGGTTTCGAGGAAGCGCAAAGTCGCTTCGGCATCCCGGACGATCAGGTACGGGCTTACGGTCGAATAGCCTGTAGGTTTCCAAGTCATAGTTTAACATTATCACGTTGGAGAGCGCTTGCAAAAAGCATTACTGCCGTTCGCTGCACCGAGACGAACGAGCAAGTTGGGCTCTTTGCGTCGTCGGTTCTCATAAATGTAGAGACCGACGACCATTCAACTCACCACCCCCTCCAACCGCGCATACCCCCGAAACCGTATCCGCCCGCCCTGAACCCGTGCGCCGTCCAGCCGAAACCGGGGATAGCGCGCAAAAAACCGGCTGACGGCGACTTGTCCCTCCGCGCCAGTGTCTGCCCCACTTAGGCATGTGGCCTGTGCGCGCCCGGTCGGGCTGGGCTGGCAGCGACCCGAAAGTGCCATTTCGCTTTTGCCACTTGCCCGCTCTTCGCCGTGGCATTTGCCCCGCCAAGCGGCTAAGGTCAGTCCAGTCGAACCCGAAGGACTAACTCCGCGTGACCCGCATTGACCGATACCTGCTGGCACAGCTTTTGTCTGTCTTTGCCTTTTTCACGCTGGTCTTGGTGGCGGTCTATTGGGTTAACCGCGCCGCGCGCCTGTTCGATGCGGTGGTGGGCGACGGCCAAAGCTTCTGGGTCTTTCTGGAATTGTCGGCGCTGACCTTGCCCAATGTGTTCCGGGTGGTGTTGCCGCTCTCAGCCTTTGCCGCAGCCGTTTATGTCGCCATCCGCATGACCCGCGACAACGAGATGGTGGTGTTGCAAGGCACCGGCATGTCTTATGCACGGCTTTTGCGCCCGGTGGCAGTGTTCGGGCTGATCGTGGCGCTGATGTTGGGGGCGTTGATGCATGTGCTGAGCCCGATGTCGCGCGCGCAATTGGCTGAACGGCAGGTGGCGATTGCCAGCAATATCGGCGCGCGCCTGCTGCGGGCGGGCGAATTCTTGCAGCCGACAGACGGGATTGTCGTGTTCATCCGCGCCATTGCCGATGATGGCACCCTGCAAGATGTGTTCCTATCGGATGCCCGCACCGACGGCCGACGCGTGGAATATAACGCGGCCAGTGCTTTGCTTGTCACAGGAACCGAGAGTGCTGTTTTGATCATGCGCGACGGTGTCGCACTGGTTTTTACCGAAGCCGATGCACGGCTCACGACCATCAGCTTTGACGAGTTGACCTATGACGTGGGCGCATTGATCGCGCCCGATATCCGGCAAGCCGATGTGCGCGAATTGCCCACAAGCGCCTTGATCGGAGCGAATGCGCAAAGCCTTGCCGCCTTGGGCGTCAGCTTGGCCGAATTACGGTTCGAGCTGGCCTCACGCGTGGCGCAGCCGCTTTTGGCGGTGATCACGGCGCTTGTGGGCTTTACCGCATTGTTTCTGGGCCAGTTCAGCCGACTTGGGGCATGGCGTCAGGTTCTGGCGGCGATTGTTATTCTGGCGGTGTTGCAGCTTTTGGCCAATGCAACCGCCGGGATCGCGCTGCGTCGCGCAGATGCGGCGGCCTTGGCGTTCGCGCCGGTTATCGCGGGCTTTGTGGTGGTGGCGGTCATGGTCTGGTGGGCGGCCCGACGGCGAGGGCGGGCATGATCCTTGCCCGCTATTTCCTGCGGCGCTTGCTGATGACGGCAGGCTTGGTGTCGGGCGTGTTTCTGGGCATGATCCTGCTTCTGGATATGGTCGAGCAGTTGCGCCGCCTGTCGAACCTTGATGCCGGGTTTGCCGATGCGCTGCGCCTGTCGCTTCTGAACGCGCCAGAGGCCTTTTATGAGATCGCGCCCTTGGTGATGATGTTGGCGGCACTCTGGCTTGGCCTTGGCTGGTCGCGAAATTCCGAATTCGTGGTCATCCGCGCGGCAGGGCGGTCGGTGCCGCGCTTGTTGGCGGTCCCGGCATTGGTTTTGCTCGTGCTGTCCGCCGGGTTCATGGCGGCAATGAACCCCTTGGTCGCCAGTTCGGCGCGCGAATACCAGCGCAGTCTAAGTGCGCTGCAAGGGGGCACGAATGCGGTTGTGGCCCTTGCGGGCGATGACCTGTGGTTGCGGCAGGCAGATGCCCAAGGGCAGACCGTGATCCATGCGCCGCGGGCCGAGGAAACGGGCACGGTGTTGTTCGACCCAACGTTCTTGGTGTTTCACCCCGAGCGTGGTCTCTCGGTGCGCCTGAATGCGGCGCGCGCCGATCTGCGCCCTGGAGCCTGGCATTTGCAAGATGTCAAGCAATGGCGCCTGTCCGACCTGAACCCGGAAGCACAAGCAATGACCTTGCCCGGCTTGACGGTCCCGACTGATCTGACGCCAGAAAAAATTCGGGATAGTTTCGCGCAGGTGCGCACCATCCCGCTGTTCCAGCTTCCTGCCTTTATCGCGGCGCTCGAACGCGCCGGGTTTTCGGCGCGCGAACATCAGATGCGGCTGCATATGGAACTGGCGCTGCCTGTTTTGCTCACAGGCATGATGTTGTTGGCCTTGGCGCTCAGCATACATCATGCGCGATCAGGCGGGGCGGGAATTCGGGCCTTGGTCACGATTATCTCTGGATTCACCCTGTTCTTTTTGCGTAACTTCGCACAGGTCTTGGGGGAGACCGGGCAGATTCCCATCTTGCTTGCCGCATGGGGTCTGCCAATAGCGACTGTGCTGCTGGCCTTGGGTGTGATGCTGAATCTGGAGGAAAACTGATGGGCCTTGCGCCCCGGACGCCATGGCGGCGCGGGTTGACCCGCGTGCTTGCTTGTGCGCTGGGGTTGGCCTTCGCCGCGCCGGGTTTGCCGTTGGGTTTTGGCGCAAGCAAGGCACAGGCGCAAGATACTGACTTCGCTACGCTTCTGGCAGATCGGCTCTATCTGGATGGCCCGAATCGGCTGATCGCGCAGGGTAATGTCGAAGCGTTCTTTGGCGATGCCCGTCTAAGCGCAGGGCGCATCGTGTATGATCGCGCGACGGGTGCAATGCAGATTGAGGGCCCGATTGTTTTGACCGAAGGCACCCGCGCGGTGATCCTAGCTGACAGTGCAGAGTTGCGCGAAGGCTTGCGCCTTGGCCTGATACGCTCTGCCCGCGTGGTGCTGGACCAGCAGTTGCAGATCGCGGCAAATACCGTCGAACGCAGGTCCGAGCGATTTACAGAGATGAACAATGTCATCGCGTCCGCCTGCGAAATCTGCCCAGAGCGCAACACGCCGCTTTGGGAAGTGCGCGCCGACCGCGTTGTGCATGATAGCGAAGAGCGCCAGCTTTATTTCGAAGGCGCGCGGTTTCGCATGTTCGGTTTGCCAGTGGCCTATATCCCCCGCTTGCGTGTGCCTGATCCAAGTTTGGACCGCGCGACCGGCTTTCTAAGCCCGCGCTTTTCGCTTGATAGTGACCATGGTGTGGGATTGCGCGCGCCTTATTTCATAGCGCTCTCGGCCGACAAAGACCTGACAGTGACGCCCTTTCTGGGAACCAAGGGCACCTATGCACTGGAAGCGCGCTATCGGCAGGCGTTTTCAAGCGGCATGCTGGAACTGGGTGGCTTGATTGCGCGAGATTCGATCCGCAAGGGCGAATTGCGCGGTATGGTCTATGCCAATGGTGATTTCGCAATTCCGCGTGGATATCGGCTTAGCTTCAACCTGATCCAGCCTTCGGATAGCAGCTTGCTTGAAGATTACGACCGGGGCGAGCCGCGCCTGAGCAGCGATATTACCTTGGAGCGCGTGCGTCGCGACGAACGCATTCGTGTTCAGGCATTGCAATTCCGCTCGCTGCGCTTGGGGGATGTAAACGCCACCCTGCCAAATAGCGTGGGCCAAGGTCTGTATGACCGGCGCTTTGACATGCCGGGTTTGGGCGGCGTGGGCCGCATCCGGCTGGAAGCCGAGGGCTATTCTCGCCGCGCCCCGCTTCCCCCGGATCCCGAGCATGTCGCACGTTTTTCAGCAGACCTGACATGGCGGCGCGACGCGGTGCTGCCGGGCGGTGTGCTGGGGGCCGTGGGGGCCAATCTGGGCTTTGATCATTTCCAGATCGCGCCCGCCGCAAGTGGGTTTTCGACCAATATCAGCCGGTGGCGTCCGTCCCTGATGGCTGAATTGCGCTGGCCCTTGGTGCGTGCCAGTGCGGGTGGGGCAAGCCATGTGGTAGAGCCGATCGCACAGGTAATCTGGAGCAATGACCGGATTTACGCCCTGCCCAATGCCACAAGCCTTATGCCGGAACTGGACGAGGGCAACCTATTCACTTTCGATCGGTTCGCGGGGGGCGACGCGCGCGAGGCCGGTTTGCGCGCCAATTTAGGGCTAAGCTGGACACGCTACGACCCGGACGGGTGGTCAAGCACATTCACACTTGGCCGTATCCTGCGCGAGCGTGACCTTGGTCAGTTCTCAGTGGCATCGCCGTTGTCTGGTCGTCAATCCGACTGGTTCTTGGCCGCCAGCATAGACACGGTGGCGGGCCTAAGACTGTCCAGCCGGTCGCTCTTTTCAGACAATTTCGAGCTCACGCGCAGTGCGATAGAGCTGGACTGGACAACAGACGATTTTGCGCTCTCAACCAGCTATATGCGCATAGAAGCAGATCCTTTCGAAAACAGGCTTGTGGATGCATCCGAATGGACATTCGATGGCAGTCGCGCCCTGAACGATTATTGGACGGCGCGGGTGGGTTGGCGTTACGATATTGCATCGCGCCGTGCAGCGCGTGCGACCCTTGGTTTAGACTATGAAAATGAATGTTTGCGCATGGCCATGCAGATCGAACGCGAATATTCCGCAACGACCAACTCTAATTCTACCCGGTTCGGGCTGAATGTCGATATTCTTGGGATCGGCGGCAATCCTTCCGTAGCGCGCAAGCGGTGTTCCGATGGGCTGTGATGCGCGCGAATTCGGGGGCATGACATGACCTTGTCGGTGGTGTATGCCCAGACCAGACCGACCAGCACCTAGGGCGCTTTCAGCGCGCCACGCAGCAGAACGGACCAGAGCAGATGCGTTACACCTTTTCTTTCCGCGCCAGATTTTTCGGAATTGCCCTAGCCGCGCTGAGTGCCTTGTCGGTGGCCACCGCTCCGGTATTGGCAGACAACCCGTTTGCCCCGGCCCGGAAGGTTGGAGACCGCATCATCACCGAATATGATGTCAGCCAACGGATCTTGTTTCTGGAATTGCTGAATGTTGGCGCAGAAGATATGCGCGAGGAAGCCCTGACACGCCTGACCGAAGAGGCCGTGCAGCGTGATTTCGCAAAGCGCAAAAAGGTCGCCCTGACCACCGACGAACTTACCGAAGGCATGGCGGAATTCGCAGATCGGGCTAATCTAGAGACAGAGGCTTTTATTGCAGAATTGGCCAAAGGTGGCGTTGATCGCGAGACGTTTGTGACTTTCGTCGAGGCTGGGTTGCTCTGGCGAAATGTGGTCCGGGCCGAGTTTGGCCAATCGAACGTTGTGACGGCGACTGACATCGCGCGCAGCCGCGACGTGGCAGCCATCCGTGGCACCAAGCGCGTGCTGATATCAGAGATTTTTCTACCGGCCGACCCGCAATTTGCAGAACCGGTGGCGCAGATCATCGGGCTGATTGAAAATGCGCGTAGCATGGAAGAGTTTTCGGCCATTGCACGGGAATACTCTCTGGCGGGCACCCGCGACCAAGGTGGGCGTCTTGACTGGGTGCCGCTGTCGCAATTGCCCGGCCAGATCGCGGGGCCATTGTCGACAGCCCGCCCGGGCGAGATTATTGGCCCGATCGAGTTGAGTGGTGCGATCGCATTTTTCCAGCTTCGCGCCGAGGACAGCACGCGCGATATCCCGGCCAACCAGGTCAAGCTGACCTATAAGCGCCTGTTGCTGCCGGGTGGTCGCAGCCCCGAAACACTGGCAACCTATGCTCAGATCAAGGCCCGCGTTCAGCATTGCAACGGGCTGGACCCCTATGCGGCTGGCCTGCCCGAAAGCTACCTGACCGAAACCGAAGCGTTGATGCAAGCCATCCCGCAAAGCGATGCTGTGGAACTGGCGCGGTTGGACCGGTTCGAGATGTCGGCGAATACGGTCGAAGGCGGTAATCTTGTCGTGCTGATGCTTTGCGCCCGTGAACTGGAACTCGAAGAGCGGCCAAGCGATATTCAGATTGAAAACGCTATGTTCAGCGAACGTCTTGGCGCAAGGGCACAGTTAAAGCTTGATGAAATGATAGCAGACACCGTGATCGTGGATTACTAGGAACCGACCATGACCAAGATGTGGCTCCGTCGCGGCGTTCAGCCGGGGCCTCGCAGGGCCTCACTGCTCAAGTGTCACCTTGCTTGACCGACAGCTCCCCACCCACCAGAGCCTGTGCGAATTCTTCCGGGTCGAAGGCTTGCAGATCGTCAATCTGCTCTCCCACGCCGATGGCGTGAATGGGCAGGCCAAAACGGTCGGCCAAAGCCACCAGAACACCGCCGCGCGCGGTGCCGTCCAGCTTGGTCATCACCAGCCCCGAAACATCGGCCAGTTTGCGGAAAATCTCGACTTGGTTCAGGGCATTTTGCCCCGTTGTCGCATCCAGCACCAAAAGCGTGTTATGCGGCGCGTCAGGGTCCAGCTTGCGCAGCACGCGCAGGATTTTTGCCAATTCTTCCATCAAATCGGTGCGGTTTTGCAGCCGACCGGCGGTGTCTATCATCAGCAAATCCACGCCCTCTGTCCGCGCGCGCACCAGTGCGTCATGCGCCAAGCTGGCCGGGTCTGACCCTTCCGGCGCGGTCATCACCGGCACACCTGCGCGTTGCCCCCAGACCTGCAATTGTTCGACAGCAGCGGCGCGAAACGTATCGCCCGCCGCGATCATCACCGATTTGCCTGCTCCGCGGAACTGGCTGGCAAGTTTGCCGATGGTCGTGGTCTTGCCTGCGCCATTCACGCCCACGACCAGCACAACTTGCGGGCGCGCGGGGTAAAGCGGCAGTGGCTTGGCCACCGGCTCCATGATGCGGGCAATTTCCTCGGCCAAGGCGGATTTGATCTCTGGCACAGACATTTTGCGCCCGAACCGTCCCTCGGCCAAGTTCGCGGCCACGCGGCCTGCGGTTTCGACCCCCATATCGGCGGCGATCAGCAGGTCTTCCAGGCTTTCAAGCATGTCGTCATCCAGAACCCGGCGCGGCGCACCGCCGCCCATGACCCGGCCCAGAATTCCTGTCTCGGGCAACGGTTTCGGCGCGGGCTGGTCATCGGCGGCCGCGTTATCTTGGGCGCCGTCCTCGACCAATGCATCCAACCCTTCTTCCAGCTTGGAAGAGGATTTGAACATACGATCCTTGAGCTTTTTGAAAAACGACATGCGATCCGCACCCTGATTGTTCCCAAACAGGGCTAGCCTATTGTGCGCCAAAGGGAAAGATGCGCCTTCAGCCACGCGATTGTGCATCTGGCCGCATGGCGAAAGCCGTGTCGCGTGTTATCTTTCACGCCATGCAGCATGTGGTAGCCGGTCTATGAAACACCCCGTCCTTCCTTTCGCGCTGGCCAGCCTGCCGCCAGTTCTGTTGTTGGCCATCGGCACGTTTCAGGGTGGGCTGTGGCTGTGGGCCGCGGCGCTATACACGTCCTTCTTCGCTTTTGGGCTGGACGAGGCGCTGGCTATGGCCAGTCGAGACGGCGCGGACGAAAGCACAGAGCGCGCCGCTAATCGCCTGTCGGTCGTGCTGGCGCTTTCGCATCTGGGGCTTATCCCCTTGGGCGTGGCGGCGGTTTCGGGCGCAACAGGACTAGGCACACTGGAACAGGTTTTGGCCTTTTTCGGCTTCGGGTTATTCTTCGGCCAAGTCAGCAACTCGAACGCGCATGAGCTGATCCACCGGAGCCAGAAGGCGCTGTTTGGGCTGGGGAAATGGGTCTATATCTCCATGCTGTATGGTCATCACACCACGGCGCATCGGCTGTTGCACCATGCCCATGTCGCCACCCCCAAAGACCCGAATTTCCCGCCCAAGGGCCGCAGCTTTTACGCCTATTTCCCGCGCGGCTGGGTGCGCAGCTTTACCCATGGCTTTTCGGTCGAGCGTGAGCGCGCGGCGCGCACTGGCCGCATGAACCCTTATATCGAATATGTGGGCGGTGCGCTGGCGGTCTTGGCAGCACTTTGGCTTGCGTTCGGAGGCGCGGGCGTCGCGGCCTATCTGGGCCTGTGCTTTTACGCGCAATCGCAACTGGCCATGGTGGATTACTTGCAACATTACGGGCTGGCCCGGCGCAAGCGCGCGGATGGCTCCTATGAGCCTCAGACCATCCACCATAGCTGGAACAGCCCGCATTGGTTCTCATCCCATATGATGGTCAATGCCTCGCGCCATTCCGACCATCACGCTAATCCCGGCCGTGTCTATCCTGCGCTGCGCTTGCCCGAGGATATGCCGGTCTTGCCCTACTCGCTGCCCGCCATGGGCATCATTGCGCTGATCCCGCCCTTGTGGTTCAAGCTGATGGATAAACGGGTCGACAAGGTTCTGGCCCGGATGGAGGTTGCATGATCCGTGTTCTGATGGCGCTTTTGGTTCTGGCTCTGCCTGCGCAGGCCCAAACCCCGATGACCGCCGCCGAATTCGAGGCCTATGTCACCGGGCGCACCCTGACCTTCGGCTTTGCAGGCGATGCATATGGGGTTGAGGAATTCCGCGAAGGCCGCCGCACCACTTGGGCCTTCATGCAGGAAGAATGCCGCGAAGGACGCTGGTTTCCGCGCGGCGAGCAGATTTGTTTCGTTTATGACGAATTCCCGTCAGAAGAACATTGTTGGATTTTCTGGCAAGGCGATAACGGCTTGAATGCGCGCTTCATGGGCGAGGGCGACACAGAGCTTTACGAAGTGCAACAAAGCCCGCGCCCGCTGA
>CAYNWX010000056.1:0-33470 GCA_964401005.1 uncultured Natronohydrobacter sp. | reverse complement strand
GGTCATGCGCCTGTTTTCCTATTTCGAATCGCGTGTGTCGGCCTATCCGCCGGCCCCGCCCAGCCAGCCGCCCGCTGCGTTTTGGGCGTTCCTGTGGCATTACGCGCGCCCGCTGGCCCCTTGGCTGGTGGCGATGTCGGTTGTCTCGGCGCTTTTCGCGGCGGTCGAGATTGTGCTGCTGGGCTATCTGGGCACGCTGATTGACCGCATGGCAGAATTGGGGCCAGAGCAATTCTTGGCACTGGAAGGCGGCAGGCTGGCGTTGATGGGAACCCTGCTGCTGATTGTTTTGCCTGCCCTTGCGCTGATAGGCTCGCTGATCATGTATCAGGCGCTGATGGGCAATTTTCCGCAGCGGGTGCGCTGGATGGGCCATCGCTGGCTGATCGGCCAATCCATGCGGTACTTTCAGGACGAATTCGCTGGCCGCATTGCGACACGGCTGATGCAAACCTCTCTGGCCGTGCGGGAAACCGTGATGAAGCTGATGGATGTGGCAGTCTATATCCTTGCCTATTTCATCGGGACACTGGCACTGGCCGCCACGCTGGATTGGCGCTTAGCACTGCCTTTTTTGGTTTGGGCCTTGGCCTATGGTGCCCTGTTATCGGTCATAGTGCCGCGTTTGGGGCAGGTTGCCCAAGCGCAGGCTGATGCCCGCGCAGAGATGACGGGCCGCATTGTCGACAGCTACACCAACATCGCCACGGTCAAGTTGTTCAGCCATGCCGCCCGTGAAGAGGCGTTCGCGCGCGAGGGCTTGGACGGGTTTTTGCAAACCGTCTATCGCCAGATGCGCCTGGTCGCGGTGCAGGATTTCAGTGTGAACACGCTCAATTCATTGCTGGCGGGCGCGGTCACGGCCATTGGGCTATGGCTGTGGCTTGGCGGCAATCTGGCTTTGGGGGCTTTGGCGGTCGCCATCCCGCTGGCTTTGCGGCTGGGGAACATGTCGCATTGGGTGATGTGGGAATTCGCGGCTTTGTTTGAAAATATCGGCACGGTGCGCGACGGGCTGGCGACGCTGTCGCAGCCGCGCAAGGTTGTCGACCGCGCGGATGCCGCGCCTCTGGCGCTTGGCACTGGCGAAATTCGCTTCGAGGCGGTGCGCTTTGATTACGATGCCGCCAGCCCCAATGCCCCCGCCGTGCTGGACGGGCTGGATCTGACTCTGCACCCCGGTGAAAAGCTGGGGCTCGTGGGCCGGTCTGGCGCGGGTAAATCGACGCTGGTAAACCTGCTGCTCCGTTTTCACGATGTCAGCCATGGGCGCATCTTGATTGACGGGCAGGATATCGCAGGCGTCACGCAAGAAAGTTTGCGCGCCGCGATTGGCGTGGTCACGCAGGATACGGCCCTTCTGCACCGCTCGGTGCGCGACAACATTGCTTATGGCCGCCCAGATGCGACAGATGACGAAATCTGGGCCGCCGCCGATCTGGCCGAAGCGCGCGCCTTCATAGAAGGCTTGGAAGACGCCAAGGGCCGCCGGGGGCTGGACGCGCATGTGGGCGAGCGCGGCGTGAAGCTGTCGGGCGGGCAACGCCAGCGTATTGCCATTGCCCGTGCCGCGCTGAAAGACGCGCCCATTCTGGTGCTGGACGAGGCGACCTCTGCGCTTGATTCAGAGGTTGAAGCCGCCATCCAAGCGCAGTTGGAAAAGCTGATGCAAGGCAAGACCGTTATCGCCATCGCGCACCGTTTGTCGACCATTGCTGCTATGGACCGGCTGGTGGTGATGGAAGCGGGCCGCGTTGTGGAAAGCGGCACACATTCTGAACTTCTGGCGCGGGACGGGATATATGCACGGCTTTGGGCGCGCCAGTCGGGCGGGTTTCTGGACCTGTAGGGCTTGCTTGCGCGGCAGGGTGGGCGTAACCCCCGATCCAGTCCCCTCGCAAAGGAAAGCCCATGTCAGACTGTGCCCTTTGTTCCGCTGCTGGCCCTGTTCAGATGGTGGTTGTTGACCCGGTGGGCGAAATCGCGGTTTGCGCGACCTGCGCGGCCGGGTTGGGCGGCGCGGTCACGCCCGATCCGCATTGGACCTGTTTGCAAACCGCTATCTGGAGCGAGGATGCCGTCGTGCAAGTCGCGGCATATCGGCTAACCCATGCGCTGCGCGCCGAGGCTTGGGCGGCAGAGCTTCTGGAATCGGTCTGGTTGGATCCCGATCTGCTGGAACAGGCGCAGGCGTATCCCATTGCCGCCCCAACGACCAGCGCCCACCGCGACAGCAACGGCCAAGCGCTTGTGCAGGGGGATACGGTCGTGCTGATCAAGGATCTGACCGTGAAGGGCGCGAATTTCACCGCCAAACGCGGCACGGCGGTGCGGGGCATTTCGCTTGTGGCGGATAATCCCGACCAGATCGAGGGCCGCGTGAACGACCAGCGCATCGTGATCCTGACGCAATTCGTAAAGAAGTCCTGAGAGCCAAGCTTGCCTGAATGGCGCGGAACGGTTAACCATGTGGTAGCTAATGTGTAGGGTGATATGAGTTTTCCGCTTCCCGATACCGCCTATCCGGTCACGCAGCCGGGTGGCACGGTGCACCGCTCTACCGTGTTTCTGCGCGCGGTGATCGACCATCCGCGGTGGGAAATTGGCGAATACAGTTATGCCAGCGCGCACCACCCGCCCGCCGATTGGGCGTCGCATTTGGCCCCTTATCTTTACGACTTCTCGCCCGAAAAGCTGGTGATCGGCAAATTCTGCCAGATCGCGGACGGGGTGCAGTTCATCACATCCTCTGCCAATCACCGGCGCGACGGCATTTCGACCTATCCTTTCGCCATTTTCCATGGCCGGTTTGAAAACGCGCCGTCGCTGCCGGGGCCGGGGCCGGATACCGTAATCGGCCATGATGTCTGGATTGGGCAGGGCGCGCGCATTCTTCCCGGCGCCCGCATCGGCGATGGGGTGATCGTGGGCGCGGGGGCCGTGGTGGGTGGCAGGGTCGCGCCCTATAAGGTCGTGGCCGGCAACCCCGCGCGCGTGATCAGCGAACGGTTCCCGGTGGATGTTGCGGCGCAGTTGCAGCAAATCGCGTGGTGGGATTGGCCTATTGAGATGGTCGAACGCCACGAGGTTGCCATTTGCGGGGCCAATCTGGCGCGGTTGCAGGCGGCGCAATCAGAAATCGACACCGCGTAAGGCGCATTTCCCTCTTGATCTTGGCAAGGGGCTGGCATACCCATCGCGGCACAGACTTAGGGGTGTAGCTCAGTTGGTAGAGCATCGGTCTCCAAAACCGAGGGTCGTGGGTTCGAGTCCCCCCGCCCCTGCCAGTCTGGAAACGACGGTCAAGCCGGGCCTGACACTGGCCATCCATGTCGGCGCGCATAAAACTGCCACATCTCACCTACAGCACGGCTTCAGTAAGGCACGCGGCATTCTGCGCCAAAAGGGTGTTGCCTATTTCGGCCCAGAATTGTTGCGTGGCAAGCTGCCTTTGCCGCGTTTGGCAGGCAAGCCCATCGCCGCGCCCACAGCACTGCTCGACGCGTTCCACCGCAACCGGATGTGCAAGCTTGTTCTGTCGGAAGAAAACATCCTTGGCACCACCCGCGCCGATCTGGTGGCCAAGGGTGCGCGGTTTTACCCCGCTGCCGCGCCCCGGTTGACCCGGCTGATGCAAGCCTTGGAATGCCAGAACGCCACGATTTACCTGTCCGTTCGCGCGCCGTTGGCGTTTCTGACGTCGGCCCATGGCCAGCAACAAAATGCGGGCCGGTTCGCGCCGATGGAGGAGTATACCGCCAAGATGATTCCGGATGCGCTGCGCTGGTCCGACCTGGTGCAGCGGCTTGGCGCGGTGCCAGGCGTGACCCGTGTGGTGGTCTGGCGCTACGAGGATTATCCGGCCATTGCGCCCCTGCTGTTCGAGGACATGTTGGGGCGCGGGCGCGGGTTCGATCTGCCCGAACGCAAGCGGTTGGTGGGCACATCTGCCCGCGCGCTGGACCACGCCAAGACGGTCCTGCAAGCCGACCCGTCGTGCGATGTGACCGAAGTGATCCGAGAGGCGCGTAATCTTTATCCTAAATCAGACGAAAATCCCGGTCCCGCGCCGTTTGGCGCCGATGCCCTGGCCGCAGATATGGCACGTTACCGCGAGGATTGCGCGCGGATCGAAGCACTGCCCAATGTCACCTATCTGCGTTTGCCTGCAGAGCCGGGCGCATGACGGTCGAAACCGGCTTGAAACTGGGCCGTGGCCTGCGTATGTGACACAGCAAGCAAACGACAGCCGACAGACAGGCGGACCCATGGCCAAGACAAACCCTTTCCAGTTCATGCAGCAGGTGCGCGCTGAAACCGCCAAGGTTACATGGCCAACCCGCCGCGAAGTGGTGATCACCACGCTGATGGTGCTGGCCCTTGCCGCGTTAACGGCCGTGTTCTTCTTTTTGGTCGACCTGCTGATCCGTACGGGCCTTGGTGGGCTGTTAGGGATGTTCGGCTAAGATAGGCCTGCGCGAAGGGCTTGAAACCTTCGCGTGGCAGATGTAACAGAACGCTCAAAGGCGCACCGACTCGGTGCGCTGTTTTATTTCATCCGGGCGGTGCGATTAAAACGCGGCCCTCCGGCACGGCACAGGAAAGAGCATCATGGCCCAGCGCTGGTATTCGGTAAGCGTTTTGTCGAACTTCGAGAAGAAGATCGCGGAAGCCATTCGCACGGCGGCCGCCGAGGCGGGCATGGAAGACATGATTGAAGAAGTGCTGGTGCCGACCGAGGAAGTGATCGAAGTGCGTCGCGGCAAGAAAGTGACGACCGAACGCCGCTTCATGCCCGGCTATGTGCTGGTGCGCATGGAAATGACGCCGAAGGGCTATCACTTGATCAACTCTATCAACCGCGTGACCGGCTTTTTGGGCGCCCATGGCAAGCCCATGCCCATGCGCGACGACGAAGTGAATGCCATCCTGAACCGTGTTCAGGAAACCGAGGAAGCACCGCGCACGCTGATCCATTTCGAGGTGGGTGAGCAGGTGAAGGTCAATGACGGCCCGTTTGAAGGTTTCTCGGGGATGGTGGAAGAAGTAGACGAAGGCAACAATCGCCTGAAGGTGATGGTGTCGATCTTTGGCCGGGCCACCCCGGTCGATCTGGAATTCATGCAGGTGTCGAAAGACATTTAGGCATGGGTGCTCGTGGGAGGTCGCCGGGCGCGCCCGGTCAGACCGCACCACTAAACCGCAAGCAGCCTACCGGTCGCGACCGGGGGCGAGGTGACAAGAAGGAGAGGCCAGATGGCCAAGAAAGTAGTTGGGCAGCTAAAGCTGCAAATTCCGGCGGGTAAAGCAAACCCGTCACCGCCCGTCGGCCCCGCATTGGGTCAGCGCGGCATCAATATCATGATGTTCACCAAGGAATTCAATGCCCGCACCGCAGAGCTGGAGCCGGGCGCGCCTATTCCGACCGTGATTACCTACTACCAGGACAAATCTTTCACGATGGACCTGAAGACGCCGCCGGCGTCGTGGTATCTGAAGCGCGCCGCTGGTCTGAAGCCCGTTGGTAAGCGCAACCGTGCCAAGGGTTCGGTCACGCCGGGCCGCACCACCGCGGGCACGGTGACCACCAAGCAGATCCGTGAAATCGCCGAAGCGAAGATGAAAGACCTGAATGCGACCACGATCGAAGGCGCAATGCAGATCATCGCGGGCTCTGCCCGGTCGATCGGTATCGAGGTGAAAGGGTAATCCAATGGCTAAAATTGCAAAACGCGTAAAAGCCGCCCGCGAAGCCTTTGCCGGTAAGGACAACCTGACCGTTGAAGACGCGGTCAGCCTGATCAAGGCGAATGCCACCGCGAAATTCGACGAGACCGTCGAGATCGCCATGAACCTTGGTGTTGACCCGCGTCATGCCGACCAGATGGTGCGCGGTGTTGTGTCGCTGCCCAACGGCACCGGCAAGACTGTGCGCGTGGCTGTGTTTGCCCGTGGCCCGAAAGCCGATGAGGCAACTGCCGCTGGTGCCGATATCGTCGGTGCTGAGGACCTGATGGAAACCATTCAGTCCGGCAAGATCGAGTTCGACCGCTGCATTGCAACACCCGACATGATGCCGATCGTGGGCCGTTTGGGCAAAATTCTTGGCCCGCGCAACTTGATGCCGAACCCCAAGGTTGGCACCGTGACGATGGACGTGAAAGCGGCTGTTGAAGCTGCAAAGGGCGGTCAGGTTCAGTTCAAGGCCGAGAAAGCCGGTGTTGTGCATGCCGGTGTCGGCAAAGTGTCTTTCGACGAAGCAAAGCTGGTCGAGAATGTGCGCGCCTTCGTGGATGCTGTTGCGAAAGCCAAGCCATCGGGCGCGAAAGGTGCCTATATGCGCAAGGTCTTCCTGAGCTCCTCCATGGGTCCAGGCGTGTCGGTAAGCGTGGACAGCGCGACCCAAGGCTAAGCCGGTTGCACGTAAATTGAAAAATGGCGGCCCAAGGGCCGCCTTTTTGCGTGATAATCAGGGTTTTCAGGGGCTTTGCCCCTCTGGTCCCTGCGGGACCATTCACCCCAGGATATTTGGGCAAGGATGAAAACCTACCAGCGGTCGAGAGCAGTTTCGTCGCTGTCTTTCGCCTCTACCCAAGCCGCACCTTGATTGGTGATTTCCTTTTTCCAGAACGGCGCGCGGGATTTAAGGTAATCCATCAAGAAATCGGCTGCGGCGAAGGCATCTGCCCGGTGCGGGCTGGCGGTCGCGACCATCATGATCGCTTCGCCCGGAACCATGGGGCCATGGCGGTGAATGATCGTGCAGGCTTTGATGTCCCAGCGCGCGACGGCTTGTTCGGCGATCTGGGTCAGGGCGCGTTCGGTCATGCCGGGATAATGTTCAATCTCCATGCGTTCAAGCGCGCCAGTGTCGGTGTCGCGCACGATGCCACAAAAGGTGACGACTGCCCCGACGCGCCCGGTTTGCTGCACGAAGCGCCCGCATTCCTGCCCATAGTCGAAAGGCGCAGCCTGCACGCGTATATCTGGCGAGACCATGGTGCGCTCAGCCGCCGGTCATGGGGGGGAAGAAAGCGATTTCGCGGGTGCTGCCAAGGGGTGCCGAAAAGTCGCTCAATTCCTGATCGAGCGCCACGCGCAAGGATCCGGGGTCAGAGAAGGCCAGCGCATAGCGGTCCTCGCGTGCGGTCAGTTCCGCGACCAGTTCGGCCACGGTGGCGGCATTCGTGTCAATGGTTTCGCGCGGCAGGCCCACGCGTTCGCGCAGCCATGCGAAATAGAGGATATCGCGCTTCATGGTTTTGCTCCGAGGAAGGGAAGGGCTTTGCGGAAATAATCCCACCCCGTGATCAGGGTCAGAAAGGCGGCAAGCCAGATCAGCGCCAGCCCGATACTCCAGACAACGCCGCCATCATAGGTGGCAAGGTCGATCACGCTGAGGTCCGAGGTGCCAATTTGGCCAAGCGTGTCAAGCAAGGCGATGTCACTGTGCAGGATATGAGCTTCGCGTGTGTAATCAAGGCCAAGCGCCAGAAACAGCACCGCAATTGCGGTCATCTGCGCGGTGGTTTTCCACTTGGCAAGGTTCGTGACTTTCAAAAGCTCCGCTGTGTCGCCCAGATATTCGCGCAAGCCCGACACGAACACCTCTCGGAACAAGATCGCGGTGGCGGGAAGGATCAGCCATGGGTCCATGCCCGAATACCCCGTGATAACCAGTAGCGCGATGACGACCATGGCCTTGTCGGCAATCGGGTCCAGCATGGCGCCAAGCTTGGTTTCCTGCTTCCACGCCCGGGCCAGATAGCCATCGAAGAAATCCGTGAGTGCCGCCAGCCCGAACAACGCCAAGGCGAACCAATCGGCGAAAGGCCGGTGGAAATACAGGAACAGGATGGCCACGCCGGGCGCAGCCAGCAAGCGCAGGATGGTCAGGATATTGGGCAGGTTCCAGAGCATGGCGCGTGGCTTTGTCAGGGGGGCATCTGTCATGTAGATAACCTGCTTACTTCGGGGGCGAAAGGCAAGAGCGCCCTAGACATGCCCGGAGAGCCAGTGGCGGATCATCGCATAGGCGATTGACCCTTTGCGCGCGGGTTTTGGATGTATGCGCTCGCCCGAAAGCACGGCCAACAGGTCTTCGCGGCTGATCCAAAGCGCATCTTCCAACTCGTCATCCAGCATGATCTGGTCGTCGCGCGCCTGCGCCAGATAGCCCAGCATCAGCGAATTGGGGAAGGGCCAAGGCTGCGCGCCCAGATAGCGGATGTCATGCACGGTGATGCCGGTTTCCTCCAGCACTTCGCGGGCGACGGCGGCTTCCGGTGTCTCTCCGGGCTCAACGAAGCCGGCAAGGGCGGAATACATCCCCTCTGGCCAACCATGCGAGCGGCCCAGCAAAAGCCGGTTGCCTTGCGCCACCAGCATGATGACCACCGGGTCGGTGCGGGGAAAATGCTTGGCGCCGCAGGCTGGGCAGTGGCGCTCCCAGCCGCCCATGGACATCTGGCTTTCCGCGCCGCAAGCCGCGCAAAAGCGGTGCGAGCGGTGCCAGTTGAACACCGCGCGCCCGGTCGAGGCCAAGGCGGCCTCTGCCGGGGCAAGTTCGGTCATGGCAAGGCGCAGCTCGGCAAAGCGGGTGCCTTCCAGAGCGCCGGGATAATGCTGTTCGGTCGGGTCTGCGAACATGGCGAGTGCAGCGGTGTCCAGACCGTCGGGTTCCCATGCTGAAATATCGGCTGCAAAGCGCGCCTGCCCGGCATGGCGGCCCAGATAAAGCCAAGTGTCGCCGGCATGGCGCAACGCTGTCGCGTCGGCGGCGACCCATGCCAACCCATCGGGTCCGATCTGGGGTTTGCCACGCCATATGGGCAGCACGGCGCTGCCTGCACGCAAGTCTTGGCTGTTGGCGCGTTCTTGGGCAGCGCGGCTATCCCAGACCCCGGCAAAGGCCATATCAAGGCTGATCATGTGCTTTTTCCGTATCCTGCCGGGTCTGCTTCCCATAATGACTTGTCATGGCTTGGAAACAGTGTTCAATTCTGGGTTGTCACTTGATGACCCACAACGTGACAAATAAGGTGAAAGACCGTGTCTTGCCACAATCTTGTGCCGTCCGGGTCAAATTGTTCTCTCATATCATCTGTAACTTGGTAAAGACGCGAAACAGAAAAAGTATGTCATGGGACAGGAAAAGCTGCACTTCATGCCGGTTGCAGATGTAAGGCAGACTGTCGATCTCCGCATTCTGGAGACGACGGATCTGCATGTTCACCTTCACCCCTACGACTATTACGCCGATTGTCCCAACCCGGATTTCGGCCTGTCGCGCTTGGCCGAATTGGTGGACCGCGCCCGGGTAGAAAGCGGCAACACGCTGTTGTTCGACAATGGTGATTTCTTGCAAGGCACGCCCGTGGGCGATTACTTCGCCTATGATATGGGCCTGCGCGAGGGCGATCTGCACCCGGTGATGGAAGCCATGAATGCCATGCGCTACGACGCGATCACCATCGGAAACCATGAATTCAACTATGGGCTGGAGTTTCTGGAGAAATCTCTGGCACGGGCTGAATTTTCTGTCGTGTCGGCAAATATTGCGCGCTCTTTGGGCGCGACCCCGCGCGCGGACCGGATGTTGGTCAAGCCCTATAGCTTGCTTAAGCGCCATGTGCGCGACCGCATCGGGCTAATGCACGAACTGACCATCGGGGTTCTGGGCGTGGCGCCCCCGCAGATCATGATCTGGGAACGCCAGCAGCTTCAGGGCCGCTTACAGGTGCGTGACATGGTCGAATCCGTGGCCGCTTGGGTGCCAGAGATGCGCGAGGCCGGGGCCGATCTGGTGATCCTGCTGGCCCATACCGGCATTGGCCCGCTGCGCCACACCCCCGGCATGGAAAACGCCGTCATCCCGTTGGCGCGCATTGAAGGTGTCGATATCGTTCTGTCAGGGCATACGCATCAGGTTTTCCCGTCACGCGCCTTTGCCGATATTCCTTCGGTCGATGTGGAGCGCGGCACTATCGCAGGCAAACCGGCTGTGATGAGCGGTTTTTTCGGTTCGCATCTGGGCGTGATCGACCTTGCCATGCAGCGCGAGGGCGGGGTGTGGCGCGTTATAAACCACCATGTCGAGACGCGCGCTCTGCGCGATGCCGCGATGAATTTTCAGCAAGTGGCCGCCGACCGCAGCCAACCCATGCGCAGCCCCAAGGTGCGCAAGATTGTCGAGCGTGCGCATCAGGCGGTGCTATCCAGCATTCGCCAGCCGATCGGGCAATGCGACACACCGATCAACAGTTTCTTCGTCTATCTGGGCCATTCTGCCGCGACCGCCTTTGTGGCGCAGGCCCAGAAAGCCTTTGTCGCAGCGCGTCTGGACCCGGAACATGCCGGTTTGCCGATTTTATCGGCAATTTCGCCATCAAAGGCTGGCGGATTGGGGGGCGCGCGCAATTATACCAATGTGGCCGCGGGCCAGTTGACCCTGCGCAGCATTGCCGATCTGTATGTCTATCCGAACAAGGTCGCGGCCTCTCGGCTGACAGGCGCGCAGATCGCGCTGTGGCTGGAGCGTTCGGCCTCTGCCTTCAACCAAATCCATCCCGGCATGCAAGATCAGCCGCTGATGAACCCGGCTTTTCCGGGGTATAATTTCGAAATCATCTATGGCCTGACTTACGACATAGACCTGACCCAGCCCGCGCGCTATGCGTTCGACGGGACAGAGATTGACCAGAACCATGCGCGCATCCGCAACCTTCGCTACAAGGGTGCGCCGCTGGACCCGCAGGCGGAATTCGTGCTGTGCAACAACTCTTTCCGCGCGCAAGGGGCAGGTGGGTTTCCGGGTGCGGACCCGACCAGCATTTGTTTCGAGAATCCAAGTATCGTGCGCGATGTGCTGCGCGAACATATCGAGCGTCAGCCTATGCTGCATATCGACGCTGACAGCCCTTTCCGGTTTGTGCCCATTGACGGGGCCAGCGTTGTCTTGCGCACTGCCCCGGCCGCGTTGGATCATCTGCGCTTGATTGACGGTTTCGCGCCAGAGGTGATGGGCGCAGACAAGAAGGGCTTTCTACGCCTGCGCCTGACCTTGGGCTGACCCACAACAAGCGCATTCGTCGCGGCGTGTGACGGTGACATTGCGGTTTTCGCCATAAAGCGCGTCATGCAGCATCAGCCTTCCCCGCAAGGATTGGCCGGCACCCGTAATCTCTTTGATCGCTTCCAGCGCCATCTGGCTGCCGACAATGCCGGGCAGGGGGGCCACGACACCTGCTTCCGCACAGGCCGGGGCCAGACCATCGGCGGGGCGCTCTGGGAACAGGCATTCATAACAAGGCGCGCCGCTGGCTGGATGATAGAGGCTGATCTGCCCTTCCCATTGCGTGATCGCGGCAGAGATCAACGGCTTGCCCGTTGCCACGGCGGCGCGGTTGGCCAGATAGCGCGTGTCGAAATTGTCGCTGCCGTCAAGGATCAGGTCATATTCGGCAAAAAGCTCTGTCGCCATTTCTTTGGTCAGACGGCGCTTATAGGGTTTGACCGTGATGAACGGGTTCAGCGCCTGCATGGCCGCCTGCGCGGAAAACACTTTGGGCATATCAATGTCTTGATCACGGTGGATGATCTGACGTTGCAGGTTGGACCCGTCCACCACATCATCATCAATCACGCCAATGGTGCCTACACCCGCTGCCGCCAGATACAAAAGCGCAGGCGATCCCAGCCCGCCAGCCCCGATGACCAGCACCTTGGCGTCCTTCAGCTTGCGTTGTCCAGCGCCGCCGATTTCGCGCAGCACGATGTGGCGGGCATAGCGGTTCAACTCGGCCTCTCGGAACGGGCCAGACTGGGGTTCGGGCGTGGTTGCTTCTGGCTTGCGCAAACGCTTCAGCCCATAGGCATAGCCCAGCCCAAGCGCCAGAATGCCACCCAGCACCAGCCATGGGCGCACATCGCCCCCCGTGGCCACGCGTAACGGCGTGCCTGCGGGCAAAACAAGTTGTGCGATCACCACGGCCAGATAGATCAGGCCGATCATCACCAGCCGCGTACGCACCGGGGTTTTCATAGCCCAGCCCAGTACCCAGAGGCCGACCATCAGGAACAGAACCAACCCCATCAGCGCACCCCTGTGGACCCATAGCCACCCGCGCCGCGCGCGGTGTCGGGCAAAACCCCTGTTTCAACAAACTGTGCCTGCACCACCGGCGCAATCACGATTTGGGCAATACGCATGCCGTGTTCGATGGTGAAAGGCGCGTCGCTCAGATTCTGCAAGATCACGCCCAACGGCCCGCGATAGTCGCTGTCGATGGTCGCGGGCGCATTGGGCAGGGTCAGCCCGTGTTTTAGCGCAAGGCCGGAACGTGCGCGGATTTGCATCTCGTATCCGTCCGGGATGGCGCAGGCCAACCCCGTGGGCACCAACACCCGCGCCATGGGGGCAAGGTTCAGTCCCGCCGCGCGATCTGCGGGCAGAAGGTTGGCACGAATATCAGCCCCTGCCGCGCCCAAGGTCGCATAGGCGGGAAGCGGCACATCGCGGTCGGCATCGGGCAGGTATGTGAACGAAACGTTTATCATGCCAGTGCCTGCGCTATACGCTGCGCCAGCCGGTCAGCCACTTCGGATTTCGCCATGCGTGGCCAATCTTCGACCCCTTCTGCGGTGATCAGGTGCACCGCGTTTTCCGCGCCGCCCATAATCCCCGTCGCGGGCGAAACGTCATTGGCCACTATCCAGTCGCACCCTTTGCGCGCGCGTTTGGCGGTGGCGTGGTCGATGACACTTTCGGTCTCTGCCGCAAAGCCCACTACAAGCTGCGGGCGCTGGGCGTGGTGCGACAGTGTATGCAAGATGTCCGGGTTTTCGATAAATTGAAGATCTGGAAAGCCTTGCGCGGTTTTCTTCATTTTCTGATCCGAGGCATTTGCCACCCGCCAATCGGCCACAGCCGCGGCCATGATTGCGGCCTCTACGGGAAGGGCGGCTTCCACCGCGTCGAGCATTTGCAGCGCGGTTTCCACGCGCACCACTTTTACCCCCACGGGCGCGGGCACTTGCGCGGGGCCGGTCACGAACACGACCTCTGCGCCCAGATCACGCAGCGCCGTTGCAATTGCCGTGCCTTGCGCTCCGGAAGAGCGGTTTGCGATATAGCGCACCGGGTCAATCGGTTCGTGCGTTGGGCCCGAGGTGACCAGAATTCGCTTTCCCGTCAACATGTGGTGCCTTTCCTTGCGGTTCGCGCTTTGGGATAGCCTGTCGCGGCGCTAGGCAAAAGCCCTATTGAAAGGCCGCGCAGGGGTCCGCGCGGTCGACCGCTTCGGTGACGATCCAAAGATCGGTCAGGGGCATCTCGGGGGCCGCGATTTCATACTGGCCCAATGTCACGCTTGTCACATCGGGCGCGGCAAGCGCCAAAGCAGCAGGCGCGCCCCAGTCACGACGCACATGCCCTGTGCCGGTGATCACCACCACCGGCCCGCCCGTGTCGCGCAGGGCCTGTTCGGCCACGCGCGCCAGTTCCGCGTCGCGTAGGCGTTGAATATCGACCATACCGGGCAGCATTTCGGGGGGAAGGGCGTTGCAATGGGCCTCTAGCTGCATCGTCTCGCGTGCAGATTGGTCCTCTGGCGCAAGCGGTTGGTCCAACCCGAAGCGGGTGGCATCGCCCACAAATATATCTGGCAAAGGCTGACCAAAGGCAGCGCGTGCTTGGTCGCGCGGGATGGCGGCGCCATAGATGACCGCGTCTGGGGCCGCTTCGAAAATCGGATAGTAGAGGGCAAAGTCGGGCCAGCCCGATCCGTCCCACGCCAAAGCTGCGCTCAGTGCCGCGGCGCTGTCCCATGTATCGGGCGTGTCCGCCGCCTGCGCTTGGGTCAACATTTCAAAGACCATCGCGCTGGGCTGGATCGCGCGAATGGCGCGAGCTTGGTTCAGATGGTGGTCGGGGTGGTCATGCACCTCTCCCAAGAAATAGACTTGGGCGCCGGGCAGGCTGTCCAGCCCGTCCGGCGTGATTTCGTTGGCTTGCGCTGGCAGGGCCAACGCAGCGCTAAGAATGATCCATTTCATGCGAGGAAGTTCAACACTTCCTTGGACTGGCTCTCAAGGCTTTTGCGCATTTTCTGGAACGCGGCGGCTTCCAGTTGGCGCACACGTTCTTTCGAAAGGCCAAGCTCTTCGCCCAAGCTTTCCAGTGTGCGCGGATCAGCGCGCAGTTTGCGTTCGCGCACGATAAAGCGCTCGCGCTCGCTCAGGCCCTGAAGCGCCGAAAGCAACCATTCCCGCAACTGTGCCGTGTCATGCGCATGCTCGACACCGACCGAAGCTTGCTCGCTCTCGTCTTCCAGCACGTCGATCCATTCACGGCCATCCTCGTCGCTCGACTGCATCGCGTTCAGCGAATAGTCAGAGCCGGACAAACGACCTTCCATCATCTCGACATCGTGCAGAGGAACGCCCACTTCACGCGCGACCATTTCGCGCAATTGATGTGGGTCCAGCGTTTCGCCGCGCGCCATAGCTTCACGCTCGAACTTGGCCTGAACGCGGCGCAGGTTGAAGAACAGCGATTTCTGGCTGCTGGTGGACCCGGTGCGCACCATGGACCAGTTGCGCATGACGTAATCCTGAATGCTCGCCTTGATCCACCACACAGCATAGGTGGAGAACCGCACGCCACGATCCGGATCGAACTTGTCGGCGGCCTTCATCAGGCCCAGACCCGCCTCTTGGATCAGGTCATTCATCGGTGCGCCGTAGCGGCGGAATTTGCCCGCCATGGAAATGGCCAAACGCATATAAGCGGTAATCAATCTGTGCAGCGCGGCTTCGTCCCGCTGATCGCGCCAAGCATAAGCCAGTCGCAATTCGGTTTCTGCATCCAGCAATTCTGCTCTCATGGCCTGACGTGAAAACTTGCGGTCGTCACTGAAATCAAGTGCCATTGTTTCCCCCGGCTGTTGGTTTATTTGCACTTGTTACGCAGCAGATACTTCACCGGTTCACTTTTTTCCGGAAATGGGGTGTCTTTCTGGGCAACACGGTTCCGTGATGACGCGGCGCAGGGTGTTTCGTTAACCAGTTGGAAACCAGTTTGCCGTTAACCTTTGGCCAGTTTTGCCGGGGTGGATAATGGTTGCGCGCGCCTTCACAGTCGCTTTCGAAGGGATAGAGGCCCGCCTGATAGAGGTGCAATGCGCGCTCTCGCCCGGTCTGCCATCGTTCCAGATCGTTGGTCTGCCCGACAAGGCGGTGTCCGAAGCGCGCGAGCGGGTGCGCGCGGCATTGTCGGCTTTGTCCATCGCGCTTCCCTCCAAGCGCATTACGGTGAATCTGTCGCCCGCCGATATCGTGAAAGAAGGCTCGCATTTCGATCTGCCGATTGCCATGGCGCTTCTCGCCGCGCTCGACATACTGCCTGCGGAAGACGTGGCACAAAGCGTGGCCTTGGGGGAATTGTCGTTGGATGGCGCCTTGGTCCCGGTTTTGGGGGCCTTGCCCGCCGCCATGGCCGCTGCCGAAGAAGGCTTTGTGCTGATCTGCCCTGCCACCTGCGGGCCAGAGGCCGCTTGGGTCGATGCCGCGCGCGTTATTGCGCCAGCGTCGCTATCGCAGCTGATCCGTCACTTTTCAGGCCAAGCGCCCCTTTCCCCCGCCAAACCGGGCGAGGTGATGGCAGAAGACGGCATCCGTGACCTGTTCGACGTGAAAGGGCAGGAGCGCGCCAAACGCGCTTTGGAAATTGCCGCTGCGGGGCGCCACCATTTGCTGATGGTTGGCCCGCCGGGCTCTGGCAAATCCATGTTGGCGGCGCGGCTTGGCGGTATCCTGCCGCCGCTGTCACCCGCCGAGGCGTTGGAAACCTCTATGATTCATTCCATCGCGGGGCTTCTGGACGAAGGCGGCATTTCGCGCATGCGCCCCTACCGCGAACCGCATCACACGGCATCGGTCGCGGCCATTGTGGGCGGCGGGAAGGGGGCTAAACCGGGCGAGATATCGCTTGCACATAACGGCGTGCTGTTTCTGGACGAATTGCCCGAATTTCCGCGTGCGGTGCTGGAAACCTTGCGCCAACCGATAGAGACGGGCGAAGTGGTCGTTGCCCGTGCCAATGCGCATGTGCGCTACCCCTGCCGCTTTTTGTTGGTCTCAGCCGCCAACCCCTGCAAATGTGGTTATTTGGCCGATGCGCACCGCGCCTGCGCCCGTGCGCCTGCCTGTGGCGAGGATTATATGGGCCGTATCTCTGGCCCGCTTCTGGACCGTTTCGACCTGCGGGTCGAAGTGCCGCCCGTGGGGTTGGCCGATCTGGACCTGCCTGCCTCGGGAGAAGCTTCGCGCGATGTGGCCGCCCGTGTGGCGCGGGCGCGGGGGGCGCAGGCTGCACGCTACGCGGGCCATGGTGCCGTGCGGGTGAATGCCGATGCCGAAGGCGCGCTTTTGGAAGACGTGGCCGCGCCCGATGCTGAGGGCCGCGCGCTTCTGACCCGTGCTGCCGACCGCTTGGGCCTGAGCGCGCGAGGCTACCACCGTTTGCTGCGCGTCGCGCGCACGATTGCCGATCTTGACGGGGCCGCAGATGTGCGCGCGCCACACATGGCCGAAGCGATCAGTTTTCGGCTGATGGCGGTGGACCAACCTGCGCGCGTATGAAGGCTGCAGCCTCTGTCAGGGATCTGCGCGCCTCTGGCAACCAGCCGTGAAAATATTGCCAGACATGGGGCAGGTTGCCGCCCTCTTGCAGCGTGACCTCAACCCCTTGAGCGCGCAGATGCTGCGCCATGCGCTTGGAATCCGAATGTAGGATCTCTCTGCGGGCAACCTGGATCAGCACGGGCGGCGCGCCGATGAAACTGGAATAAAGCGGCGAGATACGCGGATCGCGCGGATCGGCCCCTTGCAGCACACGGTCGCGCAGCCGTTCCAGCCGCGAGATAGGCAGCAAAATCTCGCTTCGTGCATTCTGTACGATGGATGGGCCTTCCAGCATCAGGTCTGTAAAGGGTGAAAATGCGAAAACGCAAGCGGGGCGCGGTTGGCCCGTCGCGCATAAATGGCCCAAAAGAGCCAGCGCCAGCCCGCCGCCTGCGGAATCGCCACCCAAGACAATATTTTCAGGTTTGTGACCCGCGCCAAGCAGCGCGCGCCATGCAAAGCGCGCATCTTCGAACGCAGCGGGGAACGGGTGTTCGGGGGCAAGGCGGTAGTCGGGCAAGCACACCTCCAGCCCGGTCTTGCGTTTCAGGTAATTCGCCAGCGCGGCGTGGGTGCGCGGGTTGCCCATGACATAGCCGCCCCCATGCAGATAGAGGATGATCGGCGCGCCGGGCGTTGGTTTTGCTGTCCAGAGGGCGGGCAGATCGGCCAAGCTGTCGGGCGTGAAGTGCAGCCAAGGTCGCCCGCGCGCGTTCAGCCATGCGCCGCGCTCGAACCATTTGCGCGCGCCTGCGCTGTCGGGCTGGCGGGCAAGCGAGCGGCGTGCCACCTGCCGCAAGAAGACGCGCAAGACCTTAAGTTGCCAGCTCATGTCGCGTCGCGCTTGGCCTCGGCCCGTTTCGCCTCGATCGCTTCCCAGATCAACGCCGCGCCATTGGTGCCGTCGAAGCGCTCCAGCTCTTGCAAGCCGGTGGGCGAGGTCAGGTTAATCTCTGTCAGCCAATCCCCGATCACGTCGATGCCGACGAAAATCTGACCCTTCTCGCGCAAAAGCGGTCCAATCGCGGCGCAAATCTCGCGGTCGTGTGCGGTCAGCTCGACCTTTTCGGCGCGGCCACCGACATGCATGTTCGAGCGCGTCTCGCCCTCGGCAGGTACGCGGTTGATGGCGCCAATAGGCTCGCCATTCACCAAGATAACCCGCTTGTCGCCCTTGCTGACAGCGGGCAGGTATTTTTGAACGATCAGCGGCTCTCGATTGATGCCGGTGAAAAGCTCGTGCAGCGACGCAAGGTTGCGGTCATTTGGGTCCAGCCGAAACACGCCCGCGCCGCCATTGCCGTAGAGCGGTTTCAGGATCACGTCGCCATGTGTGGCTTTGAAAGCGCGGATCGTGGCCAAGTCGCGGGCGATCATCGTCGGCGGGGTCAGGTCGGGAAAGCGCAGCACAAGCAGTTTTTCTGGATAGTTGCGCACCCAGAACGGGTCGTTCACCACCAGCGTTTTCGGGTGGATCATGTCCAACAGATGCGTGGTTGTGATATAGCTCATATCGAAAGGCGGATCTTGGCGCAGCCAGACCACATCCACCTGTGCCAGATCTAGCTCTGTCACCGGCCCAAGCGTGACATGATCGCCCTTTATCCGGCGCAGTTCAGCCGATTGGGCCTGCGCCAGTACACGGCCTTCGCGGAAGGCCAGCTTGTCGGGCGTGTAGACAAACACCTCATGCCCACGCGCCTGCGCTTCGAGTGCGATGCGAAAGCTGCTGTCGCCGTCGATATTGACCGCGTCAATAGGGTCCATCTGAAATGCAACGCGCAACGCCATGTGATCTGTCCTGTGCCATCCTGTCTTTAGGCTTTAGTGGCCGAGGATGGCGCATGTTGCAATGGCGCGCCTTAGGGCCAGAGCGCATTTTCCATGATAGCGACTTCTCCTTGCGCGTTGACAAGGGCCAGATCGAACCGTGTTTCGGTCAATTGCCCCTTGGGCTGACCGCCCAGAAATTCGGCCGCAGCTGCGAAAATACGCAGGATCTGGCGCTGCCCAAGGCGGGCGCGCGCCGCATCGAAGCTGCAGCTTTTCTTGACCTCGACGAAGATCACATCATCGCCATCGGCCAGCACAAGGTCGATTTCGCCGCCTTGACCCCGGTAGCGGCGGTCCAGCAAACGGTAGCCCTTGGCGCAATAGTCGCGCAAGACGCTGTCTTCCGCAGCCAGTCCGGCCAGATGATTGCGCGCTTGCCTCATTCTGCTTTCCCTTTTTCCAATGCCGCCTGATACACCGCGCGGCGCGGCAACCCCAAGTCGCGGGCAACCTGCGCCGCCGCTTCCTTGACCGACATCTCGCGCAAGGCGACGTCCAACGCGGCATCCAACGCGGCGGCATCTGTCGGACGGTCCGGCGCGCGGTCAATCACCAGCACGATTTCGCCTTTCAGGCTTCGGTCCTTGATGGCCAGTGTCATCTCACCCAAGCTCATGCGCAAGACCTCTTCATGTAGTTTGGTTAACTCTCGGCAGAGCGCCGCTTGACGATCCGCCCCCAAGGTTTCGCATAATTCCCCTAACAACCGATGAATACGTTTGGGCGATTCGTAGAACAAAAGCGTTGCAGGGATCATTGCGGCTTCGGCCAGCATGGCTTTGCGCGCGCCGGCCTGTGCTGGCGGAAACCCCAGAAAGCAGAACCGGTCACTGGGCAGGCCTGCGACGCAAAGCGCCGCCATCACCGCCGAAGCCCCTGGCGCGGCCAGAACCGGCAGCCCTGCATCAATCACCGCGCGGGCCAGACCGAAACCCGGGTCTGACACCAATGGCGTGCCAGCCTCAGATGCGTAGAGCACTGACTTGCCCTCGCGCAGGGCTGCCAGCAGGCGCGGGCGCATCTGTGCGCCGTTATGGTCGTGATAGGGCAAAATGCGCCGTCCGTTCAGGGCCACGCCGTGCAATTCCATCAAGCGCCGCAGGCTACGCGTGTCTTCGGCGGCCAGCACATCGCACCCGGCCAGCAAGTCCAGCGCGCGCAGCGTGATGTCACGTGCGGCCCCGATGGGTGTGGCGATCAGGTGCAATCCAGGAGAGATGGCGGGCATGGTGCGGGGCTTTCTGTTCAGGCAACCCGTCGCTTGTGCCCCGAGAGGGGCGTTTACTTCAAGCGCGGGCTTGCGTAGTCTCCGGCCAAACGGGTGTGTTCGGGGACATTTCGACATGTTTAGTAAGTTGACGGGCAAGCGCCACTATGGGCGGCGCGGTGTGATCGGGGCCATCGCAGCGGCCATGGTTCTGGCGGGCTGCGAGGGCGGCTTTGGCCCGATTGCCGGGGGAGGCGCGTCGGTCGACACCAACCGCCCCGTCACGGTCGCCTTGTTGGTGCCCGGCGGATCTGGCGACCAAGGGCGCGACGTGCTGGCGGAAAGCCTGGAAAACGCGGCGCGGCTGGCGGTTGCCGATGTGCAAGGCGTGCAACTCGACCTGCGCGTGTACCAGACGGCGGGCGATGCTGGGCGCGCGGCTGAGGTTGCCCAACAGGCGGTGGGCGAGGGCGCGAAGATTATCATTGGCCCGCTTTTCGCAGATGCCGCGCGTGCCGTGGGCACTGCGGTCGCCCCGGCTGGCGTGAACGTGCTTAGCTTTTCCAACAACCCTTCGGCGGCGTCGAGCAATGTGTTCTTACTGGGCCCGATGTTCGACAACACCGCCGCACGGCTCATGAGCTATGCCGCCGCGCAGGGCAAGGGACGTGTTATGCTCGTATCCGAGCAAAACCAAGCTGGCGAAGTTGCCGCTGCCGCTGTGCGTCAGGCCGCGGCGCGGGGCGCGGCGGATCTGGTCGCGGTGCAAAGCTATTCTTTCTCGCAGCAAGGTGTTGTGCAGGCGGTGCCGCAGATCACCGCGCAAGCACGCGCCAACAATGCGCAGACCATCTTGTTTACTGCCGGGTCCGAAGGCGCGCTGCCCATGTTGGCAGAGCTTTTGCCGCAGAACGGCCTGTCGTCACAGACCTTCCAATATGCGGGCCTGACGCGCTGGGATATACCGGCGGCAACCCTAGAGATCACGGGGCTACAGGGCGGCTGGTTCGCGCTTCCAGACCCCGCACTGACCCGCCAGTTCGAAGCGCGCTATCAAGGTGCTTATGGTGCCGCCCCGCATCCCGTTGCGTCGCTTGGCTATGACGCGGTTGCCGCGGTTGGTGCGCTGCTTCGCCAAGGCGGGGCAGACGCCCTGAGCGCACAACGGATTACCCAAGGTTCAGGCTTTGCAGGCGTGACGGGGGTGTTCCGGTTCCGGGCGGATGGCTCGAACGAGCGCGGTCTGGCAATTGCCGAAATTCGCGATGGATCAAGCGTGATCGTCAGCCCCGCTCCACGCAGCTTTGCTGGAGGTGGGTTCTGATCGTGAGCCCTGCCGAACCGGCCCTTGCCGCCGTTCCAGTCGACGGGTTTGGCCTGTTCGACTGTGATAACGTTTTGAACGTGGATCTGCTGCGGCAGCAAGTGACCGAGGCGATTTCAGTTGCCGAAGGGTCGCGCGAACAGCGCGCGGCGCTTGTGGCGGTGCTGAAAGCCGCTCTGGGCAATGCCCGCGCCGCGCTAGAGGCGACCTATCGCGCCCATCCGCGCGATGCGCGCGATTTTACCGCTGCAAATTCATGGTTGACCGATGTGATCGTGGTCACGGCGCTAGAGGCTGTGCAAACCCGCCTGCACCCCAACCCGAACCCGTCCGATGGCGAGCGGATCGCCACGCTTGCCGTGGGCGGCTATGGTCGGGCCGAAATGGCACCGCATTCGGATATTGATCTGCTGTTTCTGGTGCCATGGAAGGTGACAGGCTGGGTCGAACAAGTGATAGAGTCGACGCTCTATGTGATGTGGGATTTGAAGCTGAAGGTCGGTCATGCCAGCCGCAGCATTGACGAATGCCTGCGCCTTGGGCGCGACGATATCACCATTCGCACCGCGCTGCTGGAGCATCGCTTCCTGCATGGAAACGAGAGTTTGGCACAAACCCTGCGCAAGCGGCTGTGGTCCGAATTATTCGCCAAAACCCATGCCGATTTCGTCGAGGCGAAGCTGGCCGAGCGCGATACACGGCTAAGCAAGATCGGCAACCAGCGCTACCTTCTGGAACCCAATGTGAAAGAAGGTAAGGGCGGTTTGCGCGATCTGCAAACCTTGTATTGGATTGCAAAATACATCCACGAGGTCGATCAGGCACGCGAATTGGTGCGCCTAGGATTCTTTCGTCAAGAAGAATATGAGGCGTTTCGCCTTGCTGAAACCTTCCTTTGGGCGGTGCGCTGCCATATGCATCACATCGCGGGGCGGCCTGTCGAGCAACTGACCTTCGACATTCAGGTCGGTGTGGCAGAACGCATGGGCTATACCGACCATGGTGGTCGCCGCGGCGTCGAGCATTTCATGCAAGATTATTTTCGCAACGCCACCCGCGTGGGCGAATTGACCCGCATCTTCCTGACGGAATTGGAAGCCCGCCATGTCAAGCGCGAGCCTTTGCTCCGCAACTTCCTGAACCGTCGCAAGAAAATGCGCCACAGCCTGCGCGTGCTGCAAAATCGGCTGGATATAGAGGACAAGGACGAATTTCTGTCCGACCCGCTGAACATGCTGCGCATCTTCGAGGAGGCATTGGTTACGGGCTACCTGATGCACCCCAATGCCATGCGCCTGATCGCGGCCAATCTGCACCTGATTGACGCGAAGCTGCGGGCCGAACCAGAGGCGCAGAAGATTTTCCTGCGGCTTTTGCTGAAACACGGCAACCCGGAACGCGCATTGCGGCGCATGAACGAACTAGGCGCGCTGGGCGCGTTCATCCCAGATTTTGAGCCGATCGTGGCGATGATGCAGTTCAACGTTTACCACCATTACACGGTGGACGAGCACACGATCCAATGCGTCAGCACGCTCGCGCAGATCGAGCGCGAAGAATTGGTCGAGGAATTGCCCATCGCCTCGCGCATCTTGCGTGAAGGGGTCAACCGGCGGGTTCTGTATCTGGGCTTGTTCTTGCATGACATCGGCAAGGGGCGACCAGAAGACCATGCTGTTCTGGGCGCACAGATCGCGCGCCGCGTCGCACCAGCTCTGGGCTTGAAGCGCACTGAATGCGAAACCGTGGAATGGCTGGTGCGCTATCACCTGCTGATGTCCGACACCGCACAAAAGCGCGACATCTCGGACCCGCGCACGGTGCGCGATTTCGCCAAGCTTGTGAAAACCCGCGAACGGCTGGACCTGCTGACCGTGCTGACCGTCTGCGACATTCGCGGCGTGGGGCCGGGGACGTGGAACAACTGGAAAGCCCAGCTTTTGCGCCAGCTTTACCGCGAAACCGCCAATGCGCTGGAAAACGGGCTGGAAGATCTGAACCGAGAGAACCGCTCGGACGAAGCCAAGCGCGCCTTGCGCAGCGCCTTGGCCGATTGGCCCTCTGCCGATCGGCGTGCCGAACTTGGCCGCCATTACGATCCCTATTGGCAGGGATTGCCGACCGCGACTCATGCCGTTTTTGCCGAACTTCTGCGCGATGTGACCCCGGCCACCATCCGGCTGGACCTGCATCCGGAACCCGACCGCGACGCGACCCGCGCCTGTTTCGTACTGTCCGACCATCCCGGCATTTTCGCGCGTTTCGCGGGCGCTTTGGCGCTGGTGGGCGCGAATATTGTCGATGCGCGTACCTATACCACCAAGGATGGCTACGCGACCGCCGTGTTCTGGATACAGGATGCAGAAGGCCATCCCTTCGAGGAAAGTCGCCTGCCGCGCCTGCGCAAGATGATCGAACGCACCTTCGCGGGCGAGATCGTGGCCGCGCGTGAATTGCAAGACCGCGACAAGGTCAAGAAGCGCGAGCGCGAATTCCGCGTGCCGACCTCTATCAGCTTCGACAATGAGGGATCGGAAATCTACACGATCATAGAGGTCGATACCCGCGACCGTCCCGGCCTTTTGTTCGATCTGGCGCGTACGCTGGCCGACAGCAACATCTCTATCGCAAGTGCGCAGATCGCCACCTACGGGGTGCAGGTTGTCGATACCTTCTACGTGAAAGACATGTTCGGGCTGAAGCTCCACGCTAAATCCAAGCAAGAGGCACTAGAGCGCAAGCTGCGCGCGGCCATCAAGGCGGGCGCGGATCGCGCGGTTTCCTGACATGGCACCCGTGCGGCTGGTCAAAGGCTTTCTGACGGTCGGGTTATGGACGTTGCTGTCCCGCGTCTTTGGCTTTGCGCGCGACATCATGATCGCGGCTTATCTTGGCCCCGGTGCCGTGGCGGACGCGTTTTTCGTGGCGTTCTCGCTTCCCAACATGTTCCGCCGCTTCTTTGCCGAAGGGGCGTTCAATTTTGCCTTCGTGCCGCTTTTCGCCAAGAAATTCCAATCGGGCGAGGGTGCGGAAAGCTTCGCGCGCGATGCGTTCTGGGGCATGGCTGCGCTGTTGGCCGTGTTCTCTGCCATCGCGGTTCTTGCCATGCCGGCCTTGGTCTTCGCCATGGCGGCGGGGTTTGCGCAGGACGCGCGGTTCGACATGGCGGTTGCGTTCGGGCGCGTTGCTTTTCCCTATATTTTCTTCATCTCGCTGACAGCACTCTTGTCGGGCATGCTGAACGCTGTGGGCCGCTTTACCGCTGCGGCTGCCGCGCCGGTTTTGCTCAACATCATCTTCGTGACCGGCATGGTGATCGCGGGCGCAATGGGCTGGCCCATTGGTCCAACGCTCGCATGGTCCGTGCCGGTTGCGGGCGTTGCGCAACTGGTGCTTTTGTGGGTCGCGGTGCGGCGCGCGGGCTTTGCCATGCGGTTTCGCCGACCAAGGCTGACGCCGGAATTGAAGCGCCTTGCAATCATTGCCGCCCCTGCCGTGCTGGCGGGCGGCGTGGTGCAGATTAACCTGCTGGTGGGCCGCCAAGTTGCCAGCTTTACCGAGAATGCAATTTCGTGGCTGAACTTCGCGGACCGGCTTTATCAACTGCCCTTGGGCGTGGTTGGCATTGCTGTGGGCGTGGTGCTTCTGCCCGAACTATCGCGGCGCTTGGCTGCGGGTGACCCAAGCGGTGGGCAGCACAGCTTCAATCGCGGCGTGGAGTTTTCGTTGTTCCTGACATTGCCTTCTGCGGTTGCCTTGGCCGTCATAGGCGGCCCGATTGTCGAGGTGTTGTTTGGTCGCGGCGCATGGACGGATGCCGACACGGCGGCTACCGCCATGGCCTTGGCAGTTTACGCGCTGGGCCTGCCTGCCTTCGTCATGCAAAAGGTTTTGCAACCGCTTTATTATGCGCGCGAAGACACAAAGCGCCCGTTCCAATTCGCGCTGACCTCTATGGTGGTGAATGCTGCCGTGGCCATCGGGCTAATGCCCGTCATCGGCTTTGTTGCGGCCGCATGGGCCACAAGCTTCGCCGCATGGGTCATGGTTTGGCAATTGTGGCGTGGCGCGCGCGGCATGGGGCAGGCGGCACAGGTGGATGTGCAGTTGCGTCGCCGCGCGCTGCGTATTGTGCTGGCCTCTGCCGCGATGGGGGCGGCGCTTTACTTGGGCGCGCAGGGTCTGTCGCCCTATTTAGCTATGCCCGGTCTGCGCTACCCGGCACTTCTGGCGCTGATCGTTCTGGGCAGTGTGGTATATCTGGGTCTGGGGCAGGTGATTGGTGCCTATAGCGCGCGCGACATTCGCAACAGCTTACGGCGGAAGCGGTCGGCCTAGCGCTGGCGCAGGCGTGCCAAGACAGGGCCATCCAGCATATAGGCCAGAGCTGCGCCCGTGGCCAATGCGGTCAGGTCGGCCAGCCACTCCATGCCGCCCCCGGCCACCAGCATCAGCCCAATCCGGGCCACGACCAGAACCGCAACCATCAGAAGTGCCGCCCGCGAGCCCATCAGTACGGCATAGGCACCGGCCAGTGCAAAGATCATTGGGTAGCCCCCGATCAGCCATGCGCCGGGATCAGCCACCAGCCCGAAGGCCACGCCGCCTGCGACTTGCGCCAAAATCAACAGCAGCAGTGTTTTCAGAGACCCAAGGCGCTCGGCACAGGCTTTGCCCAAGGCTGCGGTGATGACCACCACAAGGGCGGCTTGCATCGGCCCAAGATGTATGAATCCGTAAACAAGGTAGCGCCACAGCCCTTCGGGCGGATAGCGCCCGCTGTCCCACATCCAGCCTTGCAAGTCCGGGTTCACGCCGAAAGCCACCAGCGCCTGCGCGCGCCAGCCAGCACTGCCTGCCCAATTGACCAGCCCGTGCGCCCCGGCCCAAAGCACAAGTTCAACCCCCGCTATGCCAAGGGCCAGCAGCCACACCGCCCACGGCAGCGGGTTCAAGAACGAAGCAGGGCGGGACTCTTCACGCATCAGCGGGCCTTGGTTGACGTTATCGGCCCCCAAGGCTAAGCGATTGACGACAGCAATTCCAGCACGGAGCGCCGCGCCCCATGTCCGACACATCCAAGGCTTTTCCGCCGCGCATCTTTTCTGGCATCCAGCCTTCGGGCGGGCTGACGCTGGGCAATTACCTTGGCGCGTTGAAACGCTTCGCGCAGGCGCAGGACCAAGGGATCGAGACCATTTATTGCATGGTTGATCTACATGCCATCACCGTCTGGCAAGACCCGGCCAAGCTGCGCCATGCCACGCGCGAATTGGCAGCGGGCTTCATCGCGTCGGGCATCGACCCCGCGCGCTCGATCCTGTTCAACCAATCTCAAGTGCCAGCGCATGCGCAGCTTGGCTGGATATTCAACTGCGTGGCGCGCATGGGTTGGCTAAAGCGCATGACCCAGTTCAAGGACAAGGCAGGCAAGAACGCGGAGAATGCCAGCGTGGGCCTGTTTGCCTATCCGAACCTGATGGCTGCCGACATCATGGCCTATCACGCCACCCATGTGCCTGTGGGCGAAGACCAGAAACAACATCTGGAATTGACCCGCGACATTGCCGCCAAGTTCAACCATGATTACGGGGTCGAGTTCTTTCCTATCGTGGAACCCGTGATCGAAGGCGCGGCCACCCGCGTTATGTCCTTGCGCGACGGCACCAAGAAAATGTCGAAATCCGACCCGTCGGATATGAGCCGCATCAACCTGACCGATGAAGCTGACACCATTGCGCAAAAGCTGCGCAAGGCGCGCACTGATCCCGAACCCTTGCCCGATACGCTAGAAGACTTGGCAGAGCGGCCCGAAGCGCGGAACTTGGTGAATATCTATGCCGCCTTGGCCGATATCACCCCTGCCGAGGTGATCGCGCAATATGCTGGGCAGGGTTTTGGCACGTTTAAACCCGCTCTAGCCGATCTTGCAGTGGACAAGCTTGCCCCTATCAATGCCGAGATGAGCCGCCTGATGCAGGATGTGGCAGAGATTGACCGCATCTTGGGCGAAGGGGCCGCGCGCGCCAATGCCATCGCGCAACCGATACTCGATCAATGTTATGACATAATCGGCATGGTGCGCAGCAGGGTATGATCTGGGCGCGCCGTCTGCTGGGGGCACTCGCGCTTGTGGCGCTACTTGTGTCCGGCTGGCAGGTGGTTCAGCTATGGCGCGCAGGCGGTTTCTGGGTCGAACGCGCGGAAGAGGCGTTGGAACAGGTCTTTACCCGTGCGCTGGCCCGTGCCGCGACGCCCGCGCGCATCGCCGAATTGCTGGATGCACGCCTGTCAGAGTCCCCGCGTAACTGGCATGTGATCGACGCGCTTGTCGCAGAGGTTACTGTGCTTTCGCCTGACTTGCAGGCCCGCATCGACGCCGCCCGCGCGCAAGATTTTGGCCTTGCTGCGCGTGCCCGCGCTTGCGGGATATGCGCCTATGACCTGTCGCGTTGCACGCTTGGCCCCGATCTGGTCTGCGGCTTGGGCGTGAACTTGACCTTGGCGGGCGATCTGCTGGTGCTAGGGCGTGAAGGGCTTTTGGCCTCTCAGGGGAGCGAAGTCGATGGGTTGGACGTGACGCTGGCTTTCATCGGCATTGGCGCGACCGGGCTGGTGGTGGCGACGGGCGGCACGTCCTACACGGTCAAGGCAGGCGCGGGGCTGGTGCGGGTCGCGCACCGGATGGGGCGCTTGGCCCCGGACCTGCGACGCGTCTACACCCGCGCGTTCCGCGAAGGGGTGGATTGGGCGGCTTTGGCGCGCGGCGTGCCGGTGGCCAGTGCCACCCGGGCTGAGGCGCTTGCGCCTGCGCTGCGCCTGACCGATGATCTGGGATTGATGCTGGACCGCACAGGCAGCGCGGGCACGCTGCATCTGCTGGGCGCGGTCGACACCTTGCCTGAAGCGCGCAGCTTGGCGCGCAGCGCGCGTGCTTTAGGGCCGCGCAGCACCGCTGCCTTGGAAACGCTTGGCAAGTCTCGGATGATCCGGCTTGGGTTGCGCTTGTCGGACGAGGTAATCGCGGCTTTCGTGGCCCTTGGCGCGGCGTTCAGCGCACTGGCGGCGATGTTGGCCGGTCGGGCGTTGCGCCTGTTGCGCCGCGCGCTGCGCTAGACCGATTGGAACCCGCGCAGCAATTGGCGCAACCCGATCAGCGCGCCGACAACGATGCTCAGAAACACCACAGGGGCTGAGTAAGACAATGTGGCCATGGCCGATGCGCCTTGTCCGACAGAACAGCCCATGGCAATTACGCCGCCCACGCCCATCATCGTGGCACCTGCGACCTGGCGGCCCAATTCGCGCGGGTCTTCGCAGGCCTCCCACCGGAAGCGTCTGCGCCATGCCGCGGCAAGGGCCGCTCCCAAGACCACGCCCACCACAGAGCCGACGGCGAAGTTCAGCCCGCCCGCACTGGCTGTCATCAAATACAGGATCGCGCGGCCAAGCGGCACGGTGAAGGTGAACCCCTCGACCGGGATCGCATCCAGCGTGGCACGGTGCAGCCATGTGGTGGCGATGAACGCCGCCGCGATGGCCAACCCCACGATCACCGACCAGCCAATCGTGGCGCGGTTCGTGCGCAGGTCTGGGTGGCGGATGCCGATCCAGATCAGCACCATGCCGATGGGAGCCGCAAACAGTAGCGGTGGCAGGTCTGTCATGCGGGCAAAGGCATGCGCGAAGCCCTGAGGGATCGCGGTCTCTACCTCTGGAAACAGCGCCGCGCGCAGGGGCGACAATGGGCCGGCAAGCGTGATGAAGCCGGCAATCGCCATGATCATCACGATCAGGAATGACCGCAAATCGCCACCACCCAGCCGGATCAGCGCGCCAAAGCCGCAATTTCCGGCTAATGCCATGCCATAGCCAAAGAGAAGGCCGCCAAAGACAGCCGCAAAAGGGTTAAAGGCGATCTGGTGATAAGGGCTGAGTGTGATCTCTGCCAATCCCAAGGCTTCGGCCCCGAACAGAACCAAGATGGCAACGCCCAGAACCACGCCCCAGACCCGCGCGCGGCGCTGGTCGCCCCCATAGGCTGCGCTTTCAATGGCGCCCAAGGTACAAAAATCGCCCATGCGAGCAGCCACACCCAAGATCATGCCTATGATAAGGCCAGCGCTACCGGCTAGAACCGGGGCGGGTAATTCCCACATTCAGAACCTCCAACAGGGGCGCGCGGTGGCACGCCTTCCGTGTGGTGCAGTATACCGAATGGGTTCGGCAGCGTCACGGGAAAATCAAGACCGACTTAATGATGGGCCTGCGCACAGAACATGTCGTAGACCAGCGCGATCAGGCGCGCAGCCTTGGGGTCTTGAAGCGAGTAATAGATAGTCTTGCCTTCGCGGCGGCTGCTGACGAGCCCTTCCAAGCGCAAGCGTGCCAATTGCTGGCTGACAGCAGCTTGGCGCGATTGCAGCAGGTCTTCCAGCTCACCCACCGATTTTTCGCCGGTCGAGAGATGGCACAGGATCATCAGACGCCCTTCATGTGCGAGCGCCTTAAGGAAAGCGGATGCCGCCTGAGCCTGATCCAACATGTCCGTGGGGGCAAGCGTCGCACAGGACCCGCCATCGGCATCTTCATACTGATCTAAGTCGGCGCTCTGCGTGTCCAGAGACATGTCACTTCCCCCAATGAGCCGCTTACCCGACGGCATTTGCAAAAGTCGTCAATTGCAGTTGATTGAATATGTAGGGCTTGGCGGGGAGCAGAGCAAGCCTGTGCCCTGTCAATAAAATGTATTGTTCTTGCCAAGCTGCGTTAGCCGGGAAAATTGCCCACGAATCGAGCATTTGGAAGCAATTTGTGCAAACACCCGCCAGAATGCTGGCGGGTGTTTGTGTTTCAGGTAGTCGGGACGCTTAGGAGTCGCGCGGGTCTTCGCTGTCGCCTTGGCCGCGCGGGTCATACCCGTCATCGTCCATCCCGGCGCTGCCGATTTCGTCGAACAGTTCCGAAATCTCGAACTCTGCTGCGGCTTCTTCTTCTGCTGCCAGTTCCTGAATGGACTTGCCAGAAGCTTGCAGCTCAGCCTCTTCCGCCGAACGTGCAACGTTCAGACGGATGTCAGCATCGACTTCGGGGTGTAGGTTCAGCGTAATCGAATGAATGCCCAGAACCTTGATCGGCTGGCCGATCACGATCTGGCGGCGTTCCACAGTCACACCAGCTTCGGCCAACAGGTCTGCCACGTCGCGGGTGCTGACAGAGCCATAAAGCGCGCCGGCATCCGAGGCCTGACGGATCACGACATAGGTCGTGCCATCAAGGCGTGCGGCGACAGCTTCGGCTTCTTTCTTGGTCTCAAGGTTCTGTGCTTCCAGCTCCGCCTTGCGGGCTTCGAAGGATTTCACATTGTCCTCGGACGCGCGCAGCGCCTTGCCTTGCGGCAGAAGGAAGTTGCGAGCGTAACCGGGCTTGACGTTGACGACATCGCCCATCTGGCCAAGCTTGGCCACGCGTTCCAGTAGGATAACTTGCATGTTCTGTGCTCCTTACTTCACAGCGTAGGGCAGAAGCGCAAGGAAACGGGCGCGCTTGATAGCGCGGGCCAGTTCACGTTGCTTCTTGGCCGACACGGCGGTGATGCGCGACGGCACGATCTTGCCACGCTCGGAAATGTAGCGTTGCAGCAGGCGCGTGTCCTTGTAGTCGATCGCGGGGGCATTCTCGCCCGAGAAGGGACAAACCTTGCGGCGACGGAAAAACGGTTTGGTTGCCATGGTTCAGCTCTCCTTCACGATGCGCGGCGGCGCGGTTCGCGCTCGTCACGTTTCTGCATCTGGGCCGAGGGGCCCTCTTCATGGGCGTCGACCTTTACGGTCAGAACGCGCATGACATCGTCATGCAGTCGCATCAGGCGCTCCATTTCCTGCACCGCGGCCGAAGGCGCGTCAGTGCGCAGGAAGGCATAGTGGCCCTTGCGGTTCTTGTTGATCTTGTAGGACATGGTTTTCACGCCCCAATATTCGGAATCAACCAGTTTACCGCCGTTATCGGTCAGCACGGTGCCGAAATGTTCGATAAGCGCTTCTGCCTGCGTGTTCGACAGGTCCTGACGCGCGATCATGACATGCTCATAAAGCGGCATGCGATCTCCATTCATTTGCAGGGCGCATTTCAAAAAGCAGGGCAATGATCTTTCCGCCCCTGCCTACGAGAGCTGCGCCGGTGAAAGCCTCGCGGAAAGATGTGCTCCCTTAACGGCAAAGCGGGTAGGGTGCAAGCGCAGCGCCAGTCAGGCGCATACAAAACATCATCCTCTTGTCACAGAGGGCTGTCTGTCGCATAAGTGACGCAACAATGTTTCGCAAAAAGGGGGCTTTCATGGCTCATACTCCTCTGATGACAAGTTTGGGCGCGGATAGCTCGCTGGCCCGCAAGCTGGCCATGGTGGCTTTCGGGTCCGTTCTTGTGGCCATGTCCGCACAGGTCAGTGTGCCGATGTTCCCGGTCCCGATGACGCTGCAAACGCTGGCCATCATGCTGATTGGCCTGACCTATGGAGCGCGTCTGGCTGGCGCCACGATGGCTGCTTATTTGGCGCAGGGTGCGATGGGCTTTCCAGTCTTTGCTGGGGGTGCCGCTGGCATTGCGCCACTGATGGGGCCGACGGGCGGGTTCCTGTTTGGCTTTGTTGCCATGGCCTTTGTCATGGGCTGGCTGGTCGAGCGTGGATTCGACCGTGGTTTCGGCCTGTTCGGAGCTGCACTGATCGCCACCGCACTGCTGTTCGTGCCGGGCTTGGCATGGCTGACCGCCATCACGCCGCTGGACCTCCAAGGCGCATTCATGGCCGGGGCTGCACCCTTCCTGCTGGGTGAGTTGGTCAAGGTGGCAGTTGCTGCGCTGATCGTGTCGGGCGCTTTCAAGGCGCTGAAAGACCGCGTGAAGTGATTGCACTAAAGTTTTGAAAAGGCGGGCCATTTGCCCGCCTTTTTTATGCGTTTTGGGTATGAAGCCGAGCAAGTGCGTCTTCGCAAACACCGAGCTCTAGCCATGCGCAGCCCGCACAGAGTGATGCCAAATCCCCCGGCGCAACCTGCGCGCGTATACGCGCTTGTGCATCAGCCCATGTCAGGTCGTCGCCATGTGTCAGCCCTAAGGCAGCCGCGTGGCGGGTGTCGAGCGCGCTGATCTTTGTGGATTTCTGGCAGCCCATCCCGCGCTTATGCGGGCAGGGGGCGCAGATCGCATCGGCCTGCATCGTCACCTGCAACACCACATCCCCGCCGCCCGGCCCGCGCAAACGGTCCACGATCTTGGCCATATTGGCGGCAAAGCTCTCGGAATAGCCTTTGCCCTGAAACCCCAGCGCGCACAGAAAGTGATGTGGTCGAAACCGGATCATTCCGCCGCGTGTTTGGGCTGAAACCCACGTTCCAGCATGTCATGCGGCGCGACCGGGTATTCGCCGGAAAAACACGCATCGCAATATTGCGGGCAAGACGGATTGCGCCCGTCGGCTTCACCTGCCGCGCGATACAGCCCGTCGAGCGAGACGAATTTCAGGCTGTCCACCCCGATATGGTCGCGCATCTCGTCTTCCGTCATCCGCGCGGCCAGCAGGTTTTCGCGATCAGGCGTATCGACCCCGTAGAAACAAGGCCATGCCGTGGGCGGCGACGCGATGCGAAAATGCACCTCTTTCGCGCCGGCTTCCAGGATCATTTCCTTGATCTTCTGGCTGGTCGTGCCGCGCACCACCGAATCGTCAACCAAGACAATCCGCTTGCCGCGAATAAGCGTGCGGTTCACGTTCAGCTTCAGCCGCACGCCCATAGAGCGGATCTGCTGGCTGGGCTCAATAAAGGTCCGCCCCATATACTGGTTACGGGTGATTCCCAGCGCGAAAGGGATACCGGATTCTTGGCTATAGCCAATCGCGGCAGGCGTGCCGCTATCGGGTACGGGGCAGACCAGATCGGCCTCGACCGGAGCTTCACGCGCCAGTTCCACGCCTATTTGCAGACGGGTTTCATAAACGGATCGGCCCCCGAAAAAGCTGTCGGGGCGCGAGAAATAGACATGCTCGAACACGCAGAACCGCGATTTCTGCGGCGCGAAGGGGCGCATGCTTTCCACGCCCTTGGCGTCGATCACGACCATCTCGCCCGGTTCAATCTCGCGCACGAAATCGGCGCCGATAATATCCAGCGCGCAAGTTTCTGACGCCAGCGCCCAACCGCCATGCAATGTGCCCAAGACCAAGGGGCGCACGCCCAGCGGGTCACGCACGCCAATCAACTTGGTGCGGGTCATGGCCACGACCGAAAACGCGCCCTCTGCACGGCGCAGCGCGTCTTTCATCCGCTCTGGAATGGTTTTCTGGAACGACCGCGCCATCAGATGAATCAGGCATTCGCTGTCAGAGCTGGACTGAAAGATCGACCCGCGCTCGATCAGTTCGCGCCG
>CAYNWX010000055.1:0-14188 GCA_964401005.1 uncultured Natronohydrobacter sp. | reverse complement strand
CTGGCGGTGTCCCGCTCGGTCGCGTCGGTCGCCTACAAGGACGTGCTGGGGAAAACCGTCGCCAAGGGCCAGCGCGGTACTGTGACGGGGCTCGCGGGGACATGGGCGGCGGGCGTGGGATTGGCCTTTGCGCTGGCATTGATCTGGATGGCAGAGGCACGCTTTGCCATTGTCACAGGCGCGCTGATCGCAGCTGCGCTGGCGTGGTTTCTGGCGGGCGCGGTCTTCGCAGGCCTTCAAGAGGAACCGGGCGAAACAGAGGGCGGCGGCAATGGCGCAGCAGCGGCCTTCGCAAACCTGCGCTACTTGCGCGAGGATGCGGGCCTTGCGCGGTTTATCGTGGCGCGGGGCTTGCTGACCGCGACCGCGCTTGCGCCGCCGTGGTTCGTGGTGCTGGCATCGGGCAATGACGCGTTGCAAGGCTTGGGCGCGCTGGTGCTGGCCAGCGCCTTGGCCGCGCTTGTGTCCAGCTATGTCTGGGGGCGGCTGGCGGATCGGTCCTCGCGTAGGGTGCTGGTGCTGACCGGGCTGAGTGGGGCGGCCTCTATGGGGCTTGCGCTGCTATTCGTGGCCTTGGGACTGGCGGGCACGGTCTGGGCCATGCCACTGGCGCTGTTCGGGTTGATGATTGCGCATCAGGGCGTGCGGCTGGGCCGGTCGACCTATATCGTGGACATGGCGCCGCACGACCGCCGCGCGATCTATACGGCGATTGCGAATAGCGTTATCGGGGTGATCCTGCTGGCCAGCGGCGTGTTCGGCGCATTGGCCGCTTTGGGCGGCGCGGAGCTGACGCTGGCTCTGTTCGCGCTGATGGCCTTGGGCGGCGCTTGGGTGGCCTACGGATTGAAGGAATTAGGTGATGGTTGAGTATCTGCATACCGACACGGGCCGCAGACTGGCCTATCATAAGACAGACGGCACCGGCCCTGGCGTTGTGTTCTTGGGCGGTTTCATGTCGGACATGTCCGGCACCAAGGCCGTCTGGCTAGAAGACTGGGCGCGCGCACAGGGCCGCGCCTTCCTGCGGTTCGACTATTCGGGGCATGGGGAAAGCTCAGGCGGGTTCACCGATGGGTGCATTGGCGACTGGGCGGCGGATGCGATGGCTGCAATCACCGCACTGACAGATGGGCCGCAAATACTGGTCGGGTCGTCCATGGGCGGCTGGATCGCGCTGCTATTGGCACGCGCCATGCCAGAGCGCGTTCATGCACTGGTCGGTATTGCTGCCGCGCCGGACTTTACCGAGGACAGTATGTGGCCCGGCCTGACCAACGCCCAGCGCGCCGAGATACTGGCGCAGGGAGAAACCACCCTGCCCAACGATTACGACGCCCCCTATACTTTGACCCGCCGCCTGTTCGAAGATGGCAAGCACCAGCTTGTGCTGCGTAGCCCACTGTCCTTGCCCTTCCCCGTGCGGCTGTTGCAAGGCACGCGGGACGAGGCGGTTGCGACCTCGGTGCCCCTACGGCTGATGGACCATGCCGAATGCCTCGATATGCGGCTGGAACTGGTCAAGGACGAGGATCATCGCTTCTCGTCGCCGCGCTGCCTGGACCTGATTGCGAGAGCAATTGCAGAGGTCAGCGGATACGCCTGAATGTTCGAAAACTGGACGCTTTATGCCACTTTTAGCGCAATAAACCTTAGAATGTGCAGATATTCTGCAAGCTGACCCATTGCCCGTCGCTCAAAAGCGCGCGGCTGGGCGCCTCGCCGGCCATCGGGTCGCCTGCGCGTAAGGCGGGAAGAAGCGGCCCAAGATCGGGGTCGAGCAGTTCGGGATTGTCAGCAAAGGCACGCGATGACAGGCCAAGCGCTTCGAACCGGGCCAGAAGCGCTGCAGCCTCTGGCAAAGCTGCAGGTTGGCGAACGTGGTCTTGGGCGTAGCCCGCCAACGCCTCGGTCGAAACGTTGCCAGAGGTCAGCAAGCCGAGGGTATGGAATGTGCCGATATGCGTCAGAACCGGGCGCACCGGGTCGCCCATACGCTGCCGTGCTTCGGCCAGCAACAGCGCGCCCGCGATAGCCTCGGCGCTGTCCGCGGCATCCAGAAGCCGTGCATCAATGACATACACCCCGCCGGGAAAGCCCGTGACACGCGGTGCGGGCGTGCCTTGCATGATGCGCACATCGGCAGGCTGACCCAGCACTTGCCGATGCAGCGCATCTAACGCAGCGCGGCCCTGCGCGGTGGAGCAGACTTGCGCGCCCTGAGATAACAGTTCGTCGGCCAACCGCTTGCCAATGTCATGGCGCGTGGTCCAAGGCAGCACCGCCGCGGTGTGCCGCTCCAACGCCGGGGGGAAGAGCATGGCCACCCCCAGCAGTAGCACCAAAGCCAACCCCGCATAGCCTTTCAGCCCCAAGCGGTCGCGCCAGCGACGGGGCGGAGCGAGCGCGCGCTGCACCTCTTCCAGCGCGTCGATTAGCCAATCGTCATCGAGTTCCAGCACTTCGGCCCCATCGCCTTCGGGGCTGAAGAGCGCAGGGCGCTCGCGCGGGTTGCGCCGCTGCACGGCGGGTAAGGACCAATGCGACAGCACCTGCATGCTGCGGCTGTCAGATATGACAAGCGTGGCATCGCCGAAATTGACCACAACTTCGCGGCGCTGGTCCTCGACCCGCGCCGACCAAAGGCCAATCCCTTCCAGTTTGCGATACTTGTCCAGCGCGGTCATGGCGCCCTTTGCCTGCAACAGAGGTAGGCCTCTTGCCTATCTCAGCACATGCGACTTGACCAGATGCCTACAAATCACGCACCTGTGCGCGCAACTCGAATTTCTGGATTTTTCCGGTCGAGGTCTTGGGCAAGTCCATCACCACCACCCGCTTGGGCGTTTTGAACCCGGCCAGACGCTCGCGGCAAAAGGCGATCATGTCGGCTTCGGACACCTCTTGCCCCTCTTTCAGCTCGATGCAGGCGCAGGGCACTTCGCCCCATTTTTCATCTGGTTTGGCAACCACGGCGGCGAGCGCCACGGCGGGGTGCTTCATCAGTACGCCCTCCACCTCGACCGAGGACACATTCTCGCCGCCCGAGATGATGATGTCCTTCGAGCGATCTGCGATCTTGATGTAACCGTCGGCATGGACGTAGGCGATATCGCCGGAATGGAACCAGCCCCCTGCGAAGGCGTCCTTCGTGGCTTCCGGGTTCTTGTAATACCCCTTCATAACACCATTGCCGCGATGCATGATCTCGCCCAGCGCGGCGGTGTCGCGCGGCACCGGGGTCATGGTATTGGGGTCCATGACCGTCACACCGTCCATAAAGGGCATGGCAACACCGGTGCGGGCCTTAACCTCTGCGCGGTCGTCACCTTTCAGGTAATCGAACCCGTCATGCCATAGGCATTCGGTGTCGGGGCCGTAGGTTTCTGTCAGGCCGTAAACCTGCGTCACCTCGAACCCCAAGGGTTCGATGGCGGCAAGCGTGGCCGCAAGCGGCGGCGCGCCCGCCGTGAACACGCGCACAATGTGGTCGAAGGGTTTGCGCTCATGCTCTTTGGCGTTGATGATCGTTTGCAAGACAATGGGCGCGCCCGCCAGATGCGTAACCCCTTCCCCGCCGATGGCATCATATACCCCGGCAGCCGTGATCTCGCGCAGGCAGATCATCGCCCCGCCCAGCACGGGCAGCATCCACGGATGGCACCACGCGTTGCAATGGAACATGGGCACGATGGTCAGGTAGCGTGGAAAGAGTGTCATCTGCCACGAGATCGGCTGCGACAGCGTGGAAAGATACGCACCGCGATGATGGTAGACCACGCCCTTTGGCCGCCCGGTTGTACCGGATGTGTAGTTCAGCGCGATGCTTTCCCATTCATCGCCGGGCATGATCCAGTCGAAATCGGGATCACCCTGCGCCAGCAGATCGTCATAGATCAGGTGCTTGCCGCTGGCGGCGATGCCTGCCTGCGCATCAGGCACTTCGATCAGCATCGGGGGGGCGTCCAGCATTGAACAGGCGGCTTCGGCCAAATCCAGCAGCGCAGAATCGACCAAAAGGGCCTTCGCTTCGCCATGGCTCAGAATATAGGCGACAGTGTCCACATCCAGCCGGGTGTTGATCGCGTTCAGCACGGCGCCACAGGCAGGCACGCCGAAATGCGCCTCGGCATGGGCCGGCACGTTGGGCAGAAGCGTTGCCACAACATCGCCCGGCGCAACCCCCTGCGCGGCCAAGGCCGATGCCAGTCGCGACACGCGGGCATGATAGTCGGCATAGCTGCGCCGCTCAGACCCGTAGACCAGCGCATCACGGGTGGCGAAAAGATCAGCGGCCCGGCGCAAATGCGACAAGGGCGTCAGGGGCGTATAATTGGCTGCGTATTTCTCCAAACCGGTTTCGTCGTTCAGCCAGCCCATGCTTTCCTCCTGATTGCGTGCTGCGCAATGGACCGAAGCCGATACAGCCCTTGCGCGAAATATTCTTGCGTATGACTAAGCAATCTCGATCCAGTTTTGCAAGGGCGACCCGCAAAACCCCGGCAATGTGGCGCAACAAAGACGACAATTCTTGAAATTACCCAAGTTTGTCCCCGATTTTGTCCGTTAACACAACTTAACGTAGCGCCACCACACCCCAAGCGGGTCACAACCGAAAAGCGAGGCTACGCCATGTTTCTCTCACTTCAAACGGTTCCCAGTTTCAGTGCGCGTTTCTGCACTATTCACGATCGCAGCGACGTTTGGCCTATGGCCACATCCAGCGACACTGCTCTACCCGATTTCGGCGCTCTGGCCGAAGGGCTGATGAAGGGCACATTGGTCGCCACCGAGAGCGGTTGGCGCGCGGTCGAAACGCTACGTCCGGGCGAGAGCGTCCTGACATTCGACAACGGGATGCGCAAGCTTGTCAGTTGCAGCAGCGCGCCGATTAACCGCGACCCGCGGACCGGCAACGCAGCCTGGGGCCTGACTGTGCCTCAAGGCGCACTCGGCAATCGCGCGGCCATGACATTGCTGCCCAGCCAGCTTGTGCTGCTGGACTGCGAATTTGGCCAGAGCCAGTATGGAGAACCGTGGGTGCTTGTGCCTGCCGCGCTGCTGGAAGGCTACAAAGGCATCTTCCGCAGTGACTTGGGCGAGACCCCGCGCAGCTACATGCTAGCGTTTGAAAATGCCGAAATCGTGCATACCAACGGTTCTGCGCTGTTGGCCTGCTACGCTAGCTGCAAAAGCGCGACCCCTACTTACCCTTGCGTGACATGGGCCAAGGCAGATGCCTTTCGCGCGTCTTTGTTCAACCGCGGGGCGCACACGGAAAGTGCGAGCGCCTCGATTATACAATTCCTGCCGTACATGGTGCGCCCGGCATGATACTCGAACAAAGCTCGAAAAGACAAAACAGTCGATTTAACGGGATTTGGCCCAAATTGCGCCACAAAGCTAGTGGACCCTTAACCATGCTTCCTCGATCGGAGTCGAAACCTATGTCACACCCAAAGCCATTCGGTTTGCAGACCGATGCGCATACGCATTCACGTGCAAGCGAAGTCGCGGCTATTTCTGCCGCGATGATGAAGGACGCCGAACTCTACTCTGTGGCACTGCGCGAAGACGGCTTGTTGCCGGGCACGCTGGTCGCCACCGGGACTGGTTGGCGCAAGATTGAAACCTTGCAACCGGGCGAAATGGTTCTGACCTTTGACAACGGCATGCAGCCGATATCGCGCGTGCATGACCTGACCATTCCGCAGCACGCCCTTCCCGCGCACAAGGCCTTCACTATGGTCGTGCCGCAAGGGGTTCTGGGCAACCGTCGCCAGATCGACATGTTGCCCCTTCAGGAAATCATCATCGAATCGGACTTTGCCGAAGAACGCTATGGCGACCCATTCGTGCTTATCCAAGCACTCATGCTTGAAGGGTTCGAAGGTATTCGCCGCGTGCCGATTACCGGCGACCTGCGTGTCTTCATGCCGACATTCTAGCAGGAACAACTTATCCACATTTGCGGCATGGCGCTGCTGACTGCACGTGCGGAAAGCGACTTTTCGCCACTCGAAGCCAGCACCCAAACACCAGAGCGGGAGTATATTCGCCTGCCTTTGTCAGACCTGAGCGCACTGGCCGCAACCTTGAAATAGTCAGGGCGGCTTGGGCCGCCCCAACTTTTTAGCAGGTCAGCGCTAGGCAGCTTTGGCCGCTTTCGCATGATAGAAGCGGTGGCCGTCCTCGGCCATCTGCCGCAATAGCTCCGGGGCCTTGAAGCGGGGCCCATGCGCGGCTTCAAGCTGGTCGCAGACTGACACGGCAAAGGGCGCGCCCAGCATATCCAGCCACGAGAACGGACCACCCGACCACGGCGCAAAACCCCAACCCATGATCGCGCCCACATCGCCCTCGCGAATGTCGGTCAGCACGCCTTCTTCCAGCGCGCGCACAGCTTCCAGCGCTTGCGCGAACATCAGGCGGTGTTGGACCGTGACAAGATCGGGCTGCTCTTCCGCTTGCGGATATCGCGCGGCCAAGCCCTCCCACAGACCCAAGCGTTTACCCTTTTCATCATAGCTGTAGAAGCCCGCGTTCGACTTGCGGCCCAAACGGCCCAGCTCGACCATCCAGAAGATGACCTCGTCCACATCACCATCGGGATAAGCGTCGCCCATCGCGGCGCGGGTCGCTTTGGCAATTTTCGCGCCCAGATCGAGCGAGGTTTCATCCACCAGCTGCAACGGCCCCAGCGGCATCCCCATCAGCTTAGCGGCGTTTTCAACCAGCGCAGGCACTACGCCCTCGCGCACCATCCGCATCCCTTCGTTCAGATAGGGGATGATGCAGCGGTTGGCGTAGAAGAAGCGCGCGTCATTCACGACAATCGGCGTCTTGCGGATCTGGCGCACGAAATCCAGCGCCTTGGCGACGGCCAGATCGCCCGTCTCGCGGCCCTTGATGATCTCGACCAGCGCCATCTTGTCCACCGGGCTGAAAAAATGGATGCCGATGAAATTGGCGCGGCGCATGCTGGCCTGCGCCAGGTCGGAAATCGGCAGGGTCGAGGTGTTGGTGGCGAAAATCGCGTCTTCGCCCAGCACGGCTTCGGCCTTTTGCGTAACCTCGGCTTTCACCTTGGGGTCTTCGAACACGGCCTCGACCACCAGATCACACCCGTCCAGCGCGGCGTAATCGGTCGTCGGCGTGATGCGGGCCAGCACCTTGGCCTTGCCGTCTTCGGTGACCTTGCCGCGCTTCATCCCCTTGTCGAGGATTGCTTCCGCATGCGCGCAGCCCCGCTCTGCCGCGTCTTGCGCCGCGTCGATCAGCACCACCTCTATGCCCGCATTGGCGGCCACATAGGCAATGCCCGCGCCCATCATGCCCGCGCCCAGAACGCCCAGTTTGCGCACCTTGGCGTCAGGCGCGTCTGGGCGGTTTGCGCCCTTCTCCAAGGCTTCCTTGTTGATGAACAAGGACCGGATCATCGCGCTGGACGACGGGTTCATCAGAACAAAGGTAAACCAGCGCGCCTCTATCTTCAGCGCGGTGTCAAACGGCACCAAAGCGCCCTCATAAACCGCCGATAACAGCGCTTTCGCCGCCGGGTAAACCCCTTGCGTCTTGCCGTTAATCATGGCCGAGGCGCCCACGAAGGTCATGAACCCCGCCGGGTGATAGGGCGCGCCGCCGGGCATTTTGTAGCCCTTCGCATCCCAGGGTTTGACCAGATCGGCGTCTTTCGCGCCTAAAATCCACTCTTTCGCACGGGCCAGCAGCTCTTCCGGGGCGACAACCTCGTCGATCAAGCCGGCGGATTTCGCGCGTTTGGGGTCCATCAGCTTGCCTTCCAACAGGAAGGGGGCCGCGCCCATTGCGCCCAGTTTGCGCGCAAGCCGGGTTGTCCCGCCCGCGCCGGGGAAGATACCGACTAGAATTTCTGGCAGGCCGATCTTGGCACGCGGGTTCTCGGCGGCGAAGATGCGGTGGCAGGCCAGCGGCAGTTCCAACCCGATGCCCAAAGCCGTGCCGGGCAGCGCCGCCACAATTGGCTTCCCACCTTTCAGCGTTTTCAGGTCCATGCCCGCGCGTTCAATTTTGCGCAGGATCTTGTGCATCTCCATGATCGCGTCGAAGACCTGCTTGGCCGGGTCTTCATCGACCACGCCCTTGCCGGTGGCGAGGATGTTCAGGTCCATGCCCGCCGCAAAATCGGGCTTGCCCGAGGTGATGATCACGCCCTTGACCGCCTCATCGCCCAGCGCCGTTTCGATATGCGCTTCCAGTTGCGCGAAGCCTTCCAGCGACAGCACGTTCATGGATTTGCCGGGCACGTCCCAAGTGATCGTGGCCACGCCATCTGCATCGGTCTTGTAAGTAAATTCCTGCATGTTCCCCTCCCTTACACGCGCTCGATGATCGTCGCAGCACCCATGCCAGACGCCACGCACAAAGTCGCAAGGCCCACGCCTTGACCGGTGCGTTCCAACTCATCCAGAAGCGTGCCGATGATCATCGCTCCCGTCGCACCCAGCGGATGGCCCATTGCAATCGCGCCGCCATTCACATTGACGCGGTCCTCGGACACATTGAACGCTTGCATGAAGCGCAGCACCACGGCAGCAAAGGCCTCGTTCACCTCAAAGAGGTCAATGTCGGAAATCTGCATGCCACTGTCGCGCAGGATTTTCTCTGTCACCGGCACAGGGCCGGTCAACATAATGGTCGGATCAGTCCCGATCTTGGCCGTCGCACGGATCTTAGCCCTTGGTTTTAAACCATATTTTTCGCCAAAATCCTTGCTGCCGATCAACACGCCCGCCGCACCATCGACAATACCAGAGGAATTGCCCGCATGGTGGATATGTTCGATTTTCTCAAGATGCGGATATTTCATCAGCGCCACCTTGTCGAAGCCGGGCATCACTTCGCCCATATCTTTGAAGGCGGGTTTCAGCGCACCAAGGCTTTGCATATCGGTGCCGGGGCGCAGGTATTCGTCACGTTCCAAAATGGGCAGACCGTTCATGTCGCGCACGGCCACCACGGAGCGGTCAAACCGGCCTTCCTGCCATGCCAGCGCCGCGCGGCGTTGGCTTTCGACCGCCAAGGCATCGGCCATGTCGCGGGTAAAGCCGTATTCAGTGGCAATGATGTCCGCCGAAATGCCTTGCGGGACGAAATACTTCTCCATCGCGACACTCGGGTCCACGGCCACGGCGGCCCCGTCCGACCCCATGGGCACGCGGCTCATCATCTCGACCCCACCTGCGACATAAGCCTCGCCTGCCCCACCGCGCACTTGGTTGGCGGCGATGTTCACGGCTTCCATGCCGCTGGCGCAGAAGCGGTTGATCGACAGGCCCGGCACCTGTTCATCGAATTCAGACGCCATGACGGCAGTGCGGGCAAGACAGCCGCCCTGCTCGCCCACTTGGGTAACATTGCCCCAGATCACATCTTCCACAGCCCGCGTGTCCAGATCGTTGCGGGCCTTCAGCGCATCAAGCACCCCCGCAGACAGGCGCACCGCCGTCACCTCGTGCAGGCTGCCATCGGTGCGGCCTTTGCCACGCGGGGTGCGCACGGCGTCGTAGATGTAAGCGTCACTCATGTCTTTCCTCCTCGGGCCGTTTCTGGCCGGTGTCGTATTTTGAGTATTTGGGGCAAGATGAAGCCCCTTTTCGGTAACGGCCCGTTAAGGTTAACGGGCTAGGGTCAGGAGGCGGTACAGGCTGGAGAGCCGATGATCGCGCAAGGTGAAGTCGCCCCGCCTCCAATGACGCCAAGGGCCGAGGAGCGGGGCGCATTCCTCTTCATCTTACCCCAAACACTCCCCCGCCGGAGGCGTCCACCTTTTGCCCAAGCCCCGTCCGCCGTCACTTCTTGCGCGCCTCCAACTCGGAATTGAACAACCGCAAGCGGTGGCCCAAATTGTCGGCATCCATGACACTGTCGAAATTCTCGAACAGGAAGGACAACGCCTCGCCCTCGTCCAGCCCCGCTTCCTGCGCGAAACGGCGCAAGCGGCGGTAGCCGTCTTCGGTCATGGCGGCGTTGAAGCGGCGGGTCAGGCGGAAGCGTTTGGGCATGATCGGTCCTTTCAGAAATCGGCCTCTGCCAATGCCATGACGGTGTTTGCCCCCGACCGGATGCGGGCCAAGTGCAGCGCCGTTGCAGGCAGTTGACGGGCCATGTAATAGCGCGCGGTCGCTAGCTTCGCTTGGTAGAACGCCGGGTCGCCCGTGCCTGCATCAAGCTCCGCATAGGCCGCGCGGGCCATGCGCACCCACATCAGACCCAAGCAGACATGGCCGAACAGATGCATGAAATCAGTCGATCCCGCCAATGCGTCGTTCGGGTTTTTCATGCCGCGTTCCATGAAGAACATGCCCGCCGCCTGCAAATCCTTAGACGCAGCTTTCAGCGCGTCGCGCAGGTCGGTCATGCGCGGGTCGTCTGTGCTTGCGATCTCTTCCTTGACGAGCGCGAAAAAGGCCATGACATGCTTGCCGCCATCCTGCGCCAGTTTGCGGCCCACAAGGTCCAGCGCCTGCACGCCATTCGCGCCTTCATAGATCATGGCGATGCGCGCGTCGCGGGCGAATTGGGACATGCCCCATTCTTCGATATAACCATGCCCGCCATAGACCTGCTGGGCCTGCACGCACATGTCAAAGCCCTTGTCGGTCAGGAAGCCCTTGATAACCGGCGTCAGAAGCGAGATCAGGCCGTCGGCCTCGGCATCTTTCGAGCGATGTGCGCGGTCGATCAGGCTTGCACCCCACATGGTGAAGGCCCGCGCGCCTTCAACAAAGCTTTTCTGGTCCATCAGGATACGGCGAATGTCGGGATGAACCAGCAGCGGATCGGCAGCACCCTCGGGGTTCTTGGCCCCTGTGACATCGCGGCCTTGCAGCCGGTCCTTGGCATAGATTGCTGCGTTTTCATAGGCAACGGCGGCCTGTGCATAGCCTTGCAGGCCCACGCCCAAACGCGCTTCGTTCATCATCGTGAACATGGCGCGCATGCCCTTGTGCAGATCGCCGACCAGGTAGCCCGTGGCACTGTCATAATTCATGACGCAGGTGGCGTTGCCGTGAATGCCCATCTTTTCTTCAATGTTGCCAACGCTCACGCCATTGCGCGCGCCAAGCGAGCCATCTTCATTGACCATGAATTTCGGCACAATGAAGAGCGAGATACCCTTTGTCCCTTCACCCCCGCCCGGTGCCTTGGCCAGCACCAGATGGATGATGTTCTCTGCCATGTCATGTTCACCCGCAGAGATGAAAATCTTCTGCCCGGTGATCGCATAGCTGCCATCCGCCTGTGGCTCTGCCTTGGTGCGGATCAGGCCCAGATCGGTACCGCAATGCGGTTCGGTCAGGTTCATCGTACCCGTCCAGTCGAGCGAGACCATCTTGGGCAGGTATGTCGCCTTCTGCGCGTCCGAGCCATGCGCAAGGATCGCCGAAATCGCGCCATGGGTCAGACCCTGATACATGTTCAGCGCCATATTGGCCGAGACGAAGAATTCCCCCGTCGCGGAGTTCATGATGTAGGGCAGGTTCTGGCCGCCGAATTCTTCGGGCAGGTCCAGCCCGTTCCAGCCGCCATCCTTGATCTGCGCAAAAGCTTCGGCAAAGCCCGTGGGCGTGCGCACGATACCGTTTTCCAAGCGGCAGCCTTCGCGGTCGCCAATCGCATTCACCGGGGCGAGCGCGCCTTCGGACAGTTTCGCCGCTTCTTCCAGAATGGCAGCGGTGGTGTCGCGGTCCAGCTCGTCATAGCCCGGAATATCGCTTTGCCCGATGTTCAGCACATCATGCAGCACGAATTGCATGTCTTTGACGGGGGCGGTGTAGCTTGGCATATCTCTCTCCCTTGGTGCGCGGGCTTATTCTGCGGCGCGCGGTCGGTCGGCTTGGGACAGCACATCGGCGGCCCAAGCCAGGTCTTGCTTTAATTCAGAAATCGCTTCGGCCAATTCGGCGCGCTGGCGTTCCATATCGGCCAGACGGTCCTGTGCGATGTCATAGGTTTTGCGCAGCTGTTTCAATTCGCTGTCGTCGCGGTTATACATTTCCAGCAACTGGCGAATTTGCTCTAGGCTGAAGCCGAAGCGCTTGCCGCGCAGGATCAGCTTCAGCCGAGCCTGATCGCGGCGTGTGAACAGGCGGTGCTGCCCGTCGCGCTTGGGGAACAGCAATTCCTTCGCCTCATAGAAGCGCAGGGTGCGGGGCGTGACGCTGAACGCGGCACACATTTCTCGGATGGTCTTGAACTCTTCAGTCATGTGACGAAACCCACGGCTTTGAACATTGCTTTGAACCACCATGCGGACAAAGCATCATAAGTTGACGTTAACGTAAAGGGCAACGTCGCGTCAACCCGCTTCCCCTTGCCTTGGCCTGTGCGGGGGTGCAGATAGGGGCACCTGTCGCGGAGCATGGCCATGAATGCCCAAAACTTTATTAATGCGCTGCCTTTTGCCAAGGCGTTGGAAATGCGGCTGGATTCGATTGGCGAGGGGCGAGCCGAGATTTCAATGCCGTGGGACGCGCGCTTCGTGGGCGACCCGGCGACGGGGGTTATCCATGGCGGCGCGGTTTCGGCGCTGATGGATACATGCGGGGGCGCTGCGGTCCTGTCCTATCCCGGCGCGACCACAACCGCGACGATTGACCTGCGAATCGACTATATGCGCGCAGCCACGCCCGGCGCGCGGATCGTGGCACGCGCCGAATGCTACCATGTCACCCGCAACGTGGCATTCGTGCGCGCCACCGCCCATGACCGAGGCGAAACGCCCGTGGCCACCGCGACCGGAGCCTTCACCTTCGCCGCGAGAGATCAAAGCGCATGACCCAGCCCGAACCCGTCCAAGCCGTGAAACAACGCCGTGACCGCGCGTTGGCCAGCCTAGTGGGCGCGGTGCCCTATGCGCAGTTTCTTGGTATCTATTTCGAGCGCCACGGCGACGAGCTGACCGCCGTGCTGCCCTATGACGAAAAGCTGATCGGAAACCCTCTTCTGCCCGCCATTCATGGGGGAGTCATCGCGTCCTTTCTAGAAGTGGCGGCGATCATCGAGCTCAGCTGGGCCACCATCTGGCCCGATCTGGAAGCGGGGCGCGTGACACCGGAACAGATGGCAGAGAACCTGCCGCGCCTGCCCAAGACCATCGACTTCACGGTGGATTTCCTACGGTCTGGCTTGCCACGCGACGGCTATGCGCGCGCGCGCGTCAACCGCTCGGGCCGCCGCTATGCCAGCGTGCATGTCGAAGCATGGCAAGACAACCGCGCGCGGCTCTTCGCGCAGGCGACCGGGCATTTCCTGATGCCGCAAAACGGCTAACATGCAACCCGTCACCGACCGGCGCATCCTGCGCATTGCGGCACCGATCCTGCTGGCCAATATAGCCGTGCCGCTGCTGGGCGCGGTTGACACCGGCATTATCGGGCAGATGGGCGAAGCCGCACCCATTGGCGCAGTGGGCTTGGGCGCGGTCATTTTGACCAGTGTCTATTGGGTGTTCGGCTTCTTGCGCATGGGCACGACCGGGCTTGTGGCACAGGCTGTAGGCGCGCATGACCTGCCCGAAAGCGGCGCAATCCTGATGCGCGGCGTGCTTATCGGGCTTGGCGCGGGCGTGGTCATGGTGCTGGGGCAAGTGGCGCTATTGGAGGCAGCCTTCCTGATCGCGCCTGCAAGCGCAACGGTCGAGGCCTTGGCCCGCGACTACCTCTCCATCCGCATCTGGGGCGCGCCTGCAACTATTGCACTATACGCACTGAATGGGTGGCTGATCGGAACCGAACGCACAAGCAGCGTTCTGGCGCTGCAACTCTGGATGAGCGGGCTGAACGTGGTGCTGTCACTGTGGTTCGTTCTTGGCCTTGGCTGGGGTGTGCCGGGAGTAGCCGCAGCCACGCTGATAGCCGAGGCCACAGCGCTGGGGCTTGGCCTGTGGCTGTGCCGCGCGGCTTTCACGGGCAATCAATGGCGCAACTGGCCACGCGTATTTGACCGCGCGCGGCTGAAACGCATGTGGTCGGTCAATTCCGACATCATGTTGCGCTCGGTGGCGCTGCAAGCGGCGATGACACGGTTTCTGTTTACATCGGCAGGTTTTGGCGATGTGGAACTGGCGGCAAACCAAATACTTTGGCAATTCCTCATGATCATTGCGCATGCGCTGGACGGTTTCGCCTTTGCCGCCGAAGCGCTG
>CAYNWX010000054.1:0-9719 GCA_964401005.1 uncultured Natronohydrobacter sp. | reverse complement strand
AGCCAACCCGTTGGGCAGGCCGGGAAGGCCTGCGCTGGCGCGCAAGTCACCATCCGGCGACCAACGCACGAAACGCAGATCCCCACCAATCGTGACAATCTCGCCATTCGGCAAGAAGCCCACGCCCGTCACGCGGTCGGTATGCGCGCGCACGGAGAGCAGGCTTCGGTCCTTTAGGGACAGAACCTGCAAAGACCCATCAAACAGGCCAGCGGCCACCTTTGCGCCATCGGGCGCAACCGCCAAGGACGCCACGGGAGATTGCCCGCGCGGGGTGGCAAAGCGCGGGTCTGTCTGCCCGGTCTGCCAGATAGCGATACGGCCACCCTGCCCCGCCGTGACAAAGCCGCCATCCCATTGCGCAACCGCCGTGACCGCCCCCTCGTGAAAGCGCGTGACAGACAGGGCGCGCGCTTCGTCCAAGGACCACAGGATCGCGCGGGTATCAAACCCGCCCGTGAGCAACCTGTCGGGACCAACAGCGATTGTGCCGACCGGGCCGCCATGACCCAGAAAATCCTGCGCGGCCACGGGCCAGCACAGGCTGGCCGCAAAAAGGGCCGCTGTCAGCGCGATAGATCGCCCCATACCGGATTATTCACTGACGAGGTTGGTTCCCGGATTGCCAACGCGCGCGCCTTCAGTGCTGAAGGCCGAGTAGCTAGGCTCTTGGAACGAGCCGTTCAGAACCTGTGACGCGCCGATTGCAACGATAACGGCGAAGATAGCAGCAGCAAGAAAGGCTTTCATTCGGATCACTCCTGTTAGTGTCGCGCGGTCACTTGCGGACCGGCTTTGCGTTCCAGCGCGCCCATCACGGTGCGCGCCATGGTTTGATACACCTGGCCTAAGGGGCCATCCGGGTCACGGGCCAAGATCGGTTTTCCCGCATCAGAGGCAGAGCGCAATTCCATCGACAAGGGCAGTGCGCCAAGAAAAGGCACGCCAAGGCGCGCGGCTTCGCGTTCGGCCCCGCCCTGTCCGAATATCGCATGCTGGCTACCGCAATCGGGGCAGATGAATTGCGACATATTCTCGATTATGCCAAGCGTGGGCACATTGACCTTGTTGAACATGGTAATCCCGCGCCGGGCATCGACCAGCGCCAAGTCTTGCGGGGTGGACACGATGATAGCCCCCGCAAGATCGGTGCCTTGCGCTAGGGCCAATTGCGCATCGCCCGTGCCGGGGGGCATGTCGACCAGCAGCAGGTCCAGCGCACCCCAGTCCACATCGGAAATCATCTGCGTGATGGCCGACATGATCATCGGGCCACGCCACACCATTGCGGTTTCGGGATCGACCAGCACGCCCATGGACATGGCTTTCAACCCGTAGGCTTGCATGGGCAACAGGTTGCGCCCCTGCCCTTTTGCGGGCTTGCCTGTCAGGCCCAGCAGCGTGGGCAAGGACGGCCCGTAAATATCCGCATCCAGAACACCCACTTTCCAGCCAAGCGCACGAAACGCCAGCGCAAGGTTCACCGTCGTGGTGGACTTGCCGACACCGCCTTTACCAGATGCCACCGCCACCACATGGCGCACATGCGCCAAAGGCTTTGGCTTGGCGCTGGAATGCCCCAGTTTCGGAGGGATAGGGTGTTGCGCGGCAGGCGTGTCGGCGGTCAGCACCACGAAAACCGAATTTATGCCGGGCAAAGCACGCAGACGCTCTTCGACCGCATCGCGCACCGGCACGAAGGCTTCATGTTCTTCGGGTTTGATTGTCAACGACAGGCTCACGCGACCACCGTTGATGGACAGGCCCAAAACGCGGTTCGACCCACCCAGTGCCGCACCATCGGGCAAAGCGACCGACGCAATCGCAGCGCGCACATCATCCAGAATATCAGGAGGGGAACCGCTCATGGCCTTGCAATTCTTCAAGGGTTGACCCCGCGCGGTAATCGCGCGAGGCCCGTTTCTTGACGCCCCACCGAATTACTCGGCAGGCGTAGCCGCACCTTTACCAGCGGCAGACTTGCCGCTTTTCACTTCTTCCACCCAAAGAGCATGGTGCTCTTTGGCCCAGTTTTCATCAACCTCGCCCGAACCCATCGCATCGAAAGCGCCTTCCATACCGACAGAGCCGATATAGATATGAGCGATCACGATGGCCGAAAGGGCCGCTGCGACAAGCGCATGGATCAACTGGTAGAACTGCCAATCGGTAAACGACCCGGCAATCGACGGGAACAGAAGCATGAAGCCCGTGTAGGAAAGTGCGCCGCCGCCGATGATGACCGACCAGAAAATCACCTTCTGGCCTGCGTTGAACTTCTTGGCGGGTGGGTGGACGCCTTTCTTCAGCAAGCCACCGCCTTGCTTCAGCCATTCGACATCCACCTTGTCGGGGATGTTGTGCACGACCCACAAAAGCAGGATCAGCGCCAGTGACACCATGAAGGGCCACGCAAGATAGTTATGCGCGATTTTGCCCCAAGCCGAAATGGTGCCGAACGCCCCTTCACCCAGCAAAGGCAGGATCACCGATTTGCCGATGATCAGGTTCAAACCTGTCAGCGCAAGGATGATAAAGGTCGACGCCAATGTCCAATGTGCAAACCGTTCGATCGAGTTGAATCGCAAGATGGTGCGACCCGACAGCCCAGAATCGACCCTAATCTTGCCACGCAGAATGTAGAAGGCCAGCAGCGCCAGCACGGTGCCGACAACGGCAATGACTGACAAGGTTACGATTGTATTGCCGTGCAGCGACGCCCAAGCCTTGTTTTCGGGCTTGATCAGATTGCCCGCCGCTTGGTCGGGGATCGACACACGACCGCTGACCACACCTTCGGTGCCAAGCGCTTGGAACAGCGCATCTTCGCTGACTGATTCAGCCGTAGGGTTGACCTGAGCCTGCGCTTGCGGGGCCATGACGGCCACCGCGAAGGCCAAGGACAGGATAGCGGCGAATTTGCTGAGATATGACATGTTCGCCCCCTTACACCGTAACCGTTTCGCCGTAAGCGTCACGCCAGCCCCAAGCACCAGACCCGTAACCACGGGTCACGACACGCTCGCGGTAGATTTCCGCGATGATGTCACCGTCGCCAGCCAAAAGTGCTTTGGTCGAGCACATCTCGGCGCAAAGCGGCAGCTTGCCTTCGGCCAAACGGTTCGCGCCGTATTTGACGTATTCCGCCTGAGACATGTCCGGCTCTGGACCACCAGAGCAGTAAGTGCACTTGTCCATCTTGCCGCGCGTGCCGAAATTGGCGGTTTGCGGATATTGCGGCGCACCGAAGGGGCACGCATAGCTGCAATAGCCGCAACCAATACAGGTGTCCTTGTTGTGCAGGACCACGGCATCGTCGGTGGTATAGAAGCAATCCACCGGGCAAACACTGGCGCAAGGCGCGTCGGTGCAATGCATGCACGCCATCGACACCGACCGCTCACCGGGCAGACCATCATTGATGGTCACAACCCGGCGCCGGTTAATGCCCCACGGAACCTCATGCTCGTTTTTACAGGCAGTGACGCAGGCGTTGCACTCAATGCAACGGTCGGCATCGCACAGGAATTTCATTCGTGCCATTGTTGTTTTCCTCCCTTATGCCGCAGCGATCTGGCAAAGCGTGACCTTGCCTTCATGCATCCCGGTCACCGGGTCATAGCCGTAGGTCGTGATAACGTTCACAGATTCGCCCAAGACGATCGGGTCGGTCCCTTCGGGGTAGTTGCCCCGCTGGTCCTCGCCCTGAAACCAACCCGCGAAGTGGAACGGCATGAAGGCCACACCTTGTGCCACACGCTCGGTCACAAGGGCTTTCATCCGCGCTTTCGAGCCACCTTCGGGACCAGTAACCCAGACCCAGCCGCCATCGACCACACCGCGTGCTTGCGCATCGGCGGGGGTGATCTCGACGAACATGTCTTGCTTCAATTCCGCAAGCCATGGGTTCGAGCGGGTCTCCTCGCCGCCGCCTTCGTATTCCACAAGGCGACCAGAGGTCAGGATGATCGGGAAGTCGCCAAACACGTTGCGCGCGACCACGTCATCCTGCACGACCTTGCCGATATTGGGCATGCGGTGCTGACGGCGATCATCATTGGTCGGGTATTGCGCAACCAGATCCGGGCGTGCCGAATAGATCGGTTCACGGTGCACCGGAATCGGGTCAGGCAGGTTCCACGCCACGGCGCGGGCCTTGCCATTACCGAAGGGCACACAGCCATGCATCAGCGCGACACGCTGAATACCGCCAGAGGTATCGAGCGACCACGACACGTTGCCCATGGCTTCCGGGTCATTGCCGCCGATGGTCTGGATGTTGGCCAGTTCCGCCGGGGTCAGATCGCCATCCCAGCCAAGCTGTTGCAGCAATGCATAGGTGAATTGCGGATAACCATCCTCAATCTCGGACCCGACAGGCCAGCTTCCTTCGGCCAAGAGCGTCTCGCCATCGCGCTCCAACCCGAAGCGCGGACGGAAGGCGCCACCACCCTCCATCGGGGGCAGGCTTGGGTTATACAGGATATGCGTGCCGGGATGACGCAGTTCCGGCGTGCCCCAGCACGGCCATGGCAGACCGTAGAAATCGCCCTTGATTTCTTCCGGCGCATCCGGCTTGGCCCGCAGGGTCACAAGATCGAAATGCTGCTGGTTCGCCATATGCGCTTTCAGGCGCTCTGGGCTTTGACCGGTGTAACCGGTCGACCAACCGCCACGGTTGATTTCGCGCAGCACCGATTCCGGCGTGGGTTCCATCCCGAACTTGCCCTGCACCAATTCGTAGGGCTTGAACATTTCATCCGCGAAACCCAGCCGTTCGGCCAGACCATACATCACAGCATAGTCGGTGTCGGACTCAAAAATGGGTTCAACCACCTTCTCGCCCCACTGAACCGAGCGGTTCGACGCGGTACGCGAACCAGAGCATTCGAACTGCGTGCAGATCGGCAGCAGATACGTGTTGTCGGTGCGCGAATGCAAAGCCGCGAAGGTTGTCGGGTGCGGGTCCGCCACGACGAGCAGGTCCAGCCCATCCATCCCGCGTTGCGCATCCTGCATCCGCGGAACGGTGTTCCCGCCATGGCCGAACACCATCATCGCTTTGATGTTGTCGCGCTGGTCCACTTCTTCGCTGTCAATGGTGACAGCATCGAACCAACGGGTCGAGGTGATGCCCGGCACGTTCATGTTCTGCTCTGGCGTGCGCGCATCGCGGCCACCCTTGGCCGGAACGGCGTCAAAGCGGTTCACGAAATACTCATAGGGCACATCCCAGACGCGCGCCCAATGCTTCCATGCGCCAGCTCCAAGCCCGTAGTAGCAAGGCAGGTTGGCCACATCCAAACCGAAATCGGTTGCGCCCTGCACGTTGCAATGACCGCGGAAGATGTTGGCGCCATTGCCTTCGCCGCCCACATTGCCGGTGGCCAGCAGCAGCAGGTTGTAAGCACGCACGTTCGCAGTGCCCACGGTGTGCTGCGTGCCGCCCATGCACCAGATGAAGGTCGAAGGGCGCTCCTTGGCGAATTTCTCAGCCACGCGCTTGAGGGTTTCACCATCGACGCCCGAGATTTCCTCGACCACATCGGGGGTGTATTGCTTCACTACTTCGCGGACCTGATCCATCCCCCAGACACGCTGGGCAATGTATTCCTTGTCTTCCCAGCCATTCTCAAAAATGTGCCACAGCATGCCATGCACCACAGCAATGTCGGTGCCGGGGCGAATGCGGACATATTCGGTGGCGTGCGCCGCCGTGCGGGTAAAACGGGGGTCCAGAACGACCACGTTCGCGCGCTGCGTTTCCTTGCCTTCCAGAATGTGCTGAAGCGACACGGGGTGCGCTTCGGCTGCGTTCGAGCCCATGAACACAATGGTTTTCGAGTTGCGAATGTCGTTATAGCTATTGGTCATCGCCCCATAGCCCCAGGTATTCGCAACCCCGGCCACAGTGGTGGAATGGCAGATGCGCGCCTGGTGATCGACGTTGTTTGTGCCCCAGAAGGCCGCGAACTTGCGGAACAGATACGACCCTTCGTTCGAGAATTTGGCCGACCCGAGGAAGTAGACAGAATCCGCGCCAGACGTTTCGCGGATGGAGGTCATCTTGTCGGCAATCTCAGTCAGCGCCTGATCCCAGGAAATGCGCTGCCATTCGCCGCCAACTTTCTTCATCGGATATTTCAGGCGGCGGTCGCCATGCACCAGTTCGCGAACAGATGCACCTTTGGCGCAATGGGTGCCACGGTTGATCGGGCTTTCATAAGCGGGTTCCTGACCCACCCAAACGCCGTTCTGCACTTCGGCCACGACCGAGCAGCCGACCGAACAGTGGGTGCAGACGTTCTTGCGCAACTCAATGGGCTGCGACATGTCGGTAAAGCCCGCGGCCTCGACCCTACGGGTCATGCCTGCGCCTAGCGTGGCGACAGCGGCAAGGCCCCCGACGGTCAGACCGGATGCGCGCAGAAAGCTGCGGCGATCCAAGGGCTTGGCGGCCACGCTTGCGGCAAACTGGCTTAGTCGGCCGGTGGAAGTGGCCTCTCGGGTTCTGCGCTTGACAAGCATTCTTATTCCTCCCGGACGTAGTAACGGTTGGTGCGGTAGAAGGCCTCGACATGCGCGGTCTTCTGGTAGCGGGCGCGGGTGCGCTCATCGCCGGTCTGCTGCGCGAAACTGGGGCGCGCGCTGCCGGCGGTCAGCGCCGCCGCAGAGGCCGCGCCCGTTGCAGCCACGCCGAAAAAGGCACGCCGGCTGATTGGGTTATGCTTGTCTTTAGACATCATGTCCTCCCACTTTACGGGCGCTTCTTCGCTTGCAGGCGACGCCCTTCGATCACGTTCAGATCAAGCCGCGAGCGCGAAGGCCCGCGTTTCGATTTCGGTCAGGATGCGGCCAATTTCCGCAACGGGCCGGTAGAAACCGACGCTTGGCGCCGTGGCCAGATCGTCGAAAAACTGCAACGCCCAAGGCTGGACGTGGCGAGCATAGAAACGCGCCTGCGTTTTCTCATCAGCGTCAATCTCGCCCGCGGCGAAATCGGCCATCACTTCGAACAACAGCGCGATATGGTCTTCGGGTTCGTGCCGCCCTTCGGCGCGCGCCACACCCAAAGCCGCAAGATCGCCGCGCAAATCAGCCAGCGGACGCTCGTTCAGAAAGCCAGTCTGATAGAAACTGGCATAGGGCAGCAACTCGCCCCGCCCGACACCGACGAACAATTCGAAAAACTCGCGCTCGACCTTTTTCGCATCCGCAGACCCTGCCGCTTGCGCAAGGTTGGTGAAGGCATGACCCAAATGCGAATCATCTCCTTGAAGTTGCGCAATGTGACTTAACGTCTCTGCACTGGGCGGAGACGCCAATAAACGCGCAATAAAACGATATTGCTCGCTGCGCGCTTGGTCGAAATCTTCAATTGCTGGCCCGGAACCCGGCTGGCTATCTGTCATCTGCGTCTCTGTGATGATCCTGCAAATATATGCAGTTGTATGCAGAGGCTACAAATCGGCGGCGCACCTGTCTAGCAAAATAAACCTGACAAATTCACTTTTCTAAGGGAAAAATAAAGGTTTTGCGCGCGGCATCACTCTGGCAACGCGCCACCGTGGCGGCGCGGTGCGGGTTGCAGCTCTGCGGTGTGGCGCGGGGCGGGCTTTTCGTCTTTTGGCGGGGTCAAACTGGCGGCTCCGGGCATGCGCACCGGATCGGGAATGTTTTTCTCTGTGGCCTGCCCTGCGACAATTTGCTCTGCGCCTTCGTCCTCTGGCGCGGTGTGAATTTCGTCTTCCGGCACCTCAGGCATTTTGTTTTCGCGGGGTTTGAACAGGTCGCGCAGCATTTGCGCAGCCTTTTCGGGACTAGGGGCAATCCCGTCACCGGGCACGCCACCGGGCGTGTTCCAATCCCACGCGTAATCCACCGCCGGGTCCAGATGATCGCGGATGGCGGGTGTGATCATCCACATCTTGCGCAAAGCCGCGTTGCGCAGCGCTTTGGGGACACCCGCGCGCATGAAAACCTTTATATCGGTGTCGGGCGTCAGCGCGTCGATGGAAGGCAGCGCCGCCAACTCTTCCTCGGACAGCTCTGGCGCTGCCGGGACCGTCCCCGGTTCCGGTTCTGGCGCATCGGGCTTGGCGGTTGCGGCATCCTCTTCCAAAGGCTCGTCCACGCGCAATGCTTGCTGCTTGCGCTGCGACCAGCGGTTGAAAAACCCAGCATCCGTGTCGTTTGGTCCTTGTGCCATGGTGGCTATACCTTGCGGGGCCGATTGCCCCATTTGTCATCTTCACTCAGAACGCGAGGGGCGCGCGCGGTCATGGCATTTGGGTCAACAGGCGCACGTTTGCGCTTTTTGAACGGGATCTCGACATGGTGCGTCTCGACAAATTCCTTGACCAGCTTGCGCATGGAAATGGGCATCGGAACCGCCTCGACAATCAGATCCAGATCAGAGGCATACCCCTCGCCTTCATAAGGGTCGGCGGTCACATCGACCACTTCGGCGCTGCGTGGGTCGTGGCCCCGGATCACCACCCATACAGAGGGACGACCCGACAACAGGTTATCCTTGTGGTGGCCCGTATCGCCAGAATACAGCACCATGTCGCGCCCGCCCAGATACCACGTTTCTATCCCCCCGTCAGAGGTGAGAAGCGTGTTCGGCGCGACCGCGGGTTCTTGCGGCAGCACCGCGCTGGGGCGCAATTCGCCATTGCCCCAACGCGTGACCGGTGGTCGCCGGGCGGCCAGAACCGAAACGCGCACGATCTCTTTTGGCATTTGACGTGTCCCTTCAGTTCAAAGCCGGTTCCATTAACGGCAACCCCAGCAGCAGGTTTTGTGGCTTCATGCGCAGAATGCGGTCCGGTCCAAGGCCCAAAAGCAGCCAGACTGGCTGGCCCCGCATGTCGGCCCGCACACGGGGATCACTTGGCAGGTCCATGCGGAACAGGCCGACCAAAGTATCTTTCGGCGTCGCGCCGTTCCACAGCGCATTGCCGATGGCGGTGCCGACAGGGTCCAGCCCCACGAACCAGCGCAGATCGACCTGATCGGCCACCGATTGCGGCGTGACCGTCACCTCCAAGGCCAGCATATGGCGCAAGAAGGCTTCGATGGCGGTGGCCATGCCTGCGCGCGCTTTCGGATCGCCGCCGAAATTCAGCACCGTGGTATGAGCATCGGACCGGGACCAATAGGTCCATTCATTGCCGCCACCCAGCACATCCAGACTGTCCACCCCGCCCGAAAACATCGCGGTCAGTGGAGAAGAGTGCATTTCCTGCTCGAACAACTCGACCAGTTCATCGTCGGCCAGAAGCAGCTTGTCTTCCTTCACATGCGCGCGTTGCGGGCGGAAGAAGCATTCGGCAGCGCGCAGCACTTGCGGGTCGTCGCAGCCATCCAGCGCATTGCGCAGGATCAGTTGCAAAAGCTGCGCGGTAAAGACAAAGGGCAGCACCATCTGCTTGTGCAAGATGGCCTGATAGCCCTCTTCGATCGTGCCCGCTTCCAGCAGCGTGTCGCGCAGGCGCAAGAGGAACTGCCAATTCTCGCGCGCGTCGGCATCCTTGATCGCAGCTAGTTCCATGTCGGACACTTTCGCACGAGGCTTGTCCATCAGGCGTTTGTGCAGCGCGCGCTCCGTCGCGCAAGCATCGGCGGGCGGCAGCACTTCGGGGCGGGCCAGCCAGGCCAAGATCAACTCATCCGTGACCAGCAGCCGCCCCGCCGCATTACGCCGCGCAAAATGA
>CAYNWX010000053.1:0-10010 GCA_964401005.1 uncultured Natronohydrobacter sp. | reverse complement strand
CATGCTCGACCAGCCCGGCATTGGCCGCTACCGCGTGCCCGGCACGCCTATGGCGTTCAGCCACGACCCGCGCGAGGCCCCGCGCCGCGCACCGGTCTTGGGGGAACATACCGAAGCTATCTTGGGCGATGTGATCGGCCTGTCCGACAGCGAAATCGCGTCGCTCTTCGACGAAGGCGTGGTCAAACAGGGCAAAGCCTAGCCCTTTCATCCTTGATCAAATATCCTGGGGGAGTCTGACCCCGAATGGGGTCGGACGGGGGCAAAGCCCCCAAACAAAAACAGGGGGTAAAGCCCCCTGAAGTTATAGACTTGGTCGAAGCCCGCTATCTGGTCAGAACCAGTAATTCCGCCGTGACCAGCACCGCGTTCACACCCGTTGCCAGCCGTCCTTCGATCATCTGGCCATCCAGCCCGATGCTGGCGGCTTCCAGCACCGCGCCCTCGGGTCCGACATGGGCCCCGGTCAGCAAGATCTCAGTCGCGTAGCTCTCCAGCGCAGCGCCGTCCTCCATCTGCGTGCCGATCAGGCTGCCTAAGCCCATGACACGGCCCGCCAGCTCCAGCCCGATCAGTGCCGCGCCCATATCCTGATTGGGCCGCAGCGTGACCAGATGCGTGGGCTGGCCGCCGCCGCTTTCCGGGCGCTGCTCCGGCTGAAATAGCGTAAAGCCGGTTTCCGGGTCCGGCCGCGCCACAAGGCAGCCGTCCGTCAGACCCCAGCCGGTGACCGTGCAATCGCGTGCCAGAATCGCTTGGTCGGGCAGTATATGCCCCATATGCCGCGCGCCGCTCTCATCCGACCATATGCCATGCGAATGGGTAAACCGCGCGCCCTCGCGCCAGCCAAGATGGGTGCAGCCTTGCACGATCCGCGTGCCTTCGCCCATCTGGTGCGTGGCGCTATACCACGCTGCATGGCCGTTCTGCGCAGGGCCGGGGATGACATAGGCCAGCGGGTCCATCGGCACGTCGCGCAGTTCCAGAAACCCGCCATCGAACGCGGCCATTGCCTCTGCCACCGCCTGTCCGAAGGGCAGACCGCCGCGCAGAACCACCTCGACCGGGTGCGCCTGCACCGGCAGCACGGTCGCGCGCGAGGCAAGAGCCGGGCCGGGATGGACGACGCTGCGCATCATGGCAATTGCCCGCGCGCGTCCAGTTCCTCGCGAATCATCTTTTTCGTGATCTTGCCATAGGCCGATTTCGGCAATGCGTCCCAGAACACCACATGCCGCGGCAACTTGTAGCGGGCGATCTTGCCCGACAGCCAGTCCAGCAGGTCGGCGGGCGGTTCGCCTGTGCAGACGCAGACCGCCATGCCCACCTCGCCCCAGACCGGGTCGGGCAAGCCCAGCACCGCGACCTCGGAAATGGCGGGGTGCATCAGCAGCTTTTCCTCGATCTCGCGCGGGTAGATGTTCGAGCCGCCAGAGATATACATGTCCGACGCGCGCCCCGTCAGATAGACGAAGCCCTCGGCATCCATATGCCCCAGATCGCCCGTCAGGAACCAGCCATTGCGGAAAGATTTGGCGTTGGCGTCAGGGTTGTTGAAATAGCCTGCAAAGACGGCAGGGCCGATCACGGCAATCTCGCCAGTCTCGCCCGGTGCGACCTCGCACCCATCGGCATCCTGTATCTGCACCTGCATTCCTGTGCGCGCGAAACCGCAGGTTCCGATGCGCATGGCCTCGTCATCGACATGATGATGGGCGGGTGGCAGCACGGTGATATTCCCCGTCACCTCGCCCAGCCCGAAATACTGCACCAGCACCGGCCCCAGCTTTTCCAGCGCGCGCACCTGATCGGCGCGATACATGGGCGCGCCTGCATAGATCACATAGCGCAGGCTGGAATGGTCGTGCATGTCCACGCTTAGGTGTTCGACCAGCAGCTTCACGATGGTCGGCACGGTGAACATGTTGGTCACGCGCCACTTGGCGACCAAGCCCCACAGCTCATCCGGGTCGAATTTCGCACCCTTGGGCAGGATGGTTTTCACCCCATGTGCGACTTGGCTCAGTTGATGCACCCCCGCGCCATGCGACAGCGGCGCGACAACCAAAGACGCATCCTCTGGCCCGGTCGCGGGCATCAGGTCGCACAGATGGTTTGTGATGACGAAGGCCATTTGCCCATGCGTCAGCACCGCGGCTTTGGGCCGCCCGGTCGTGCCAGAGGTGAAGAAGAACCAGCACGGGTCGTCGCGGAACACCTCTGCCACGGATTGCGGCTGGCCCATATGCGGGGCGATCAAAGCCTCGTAATCCGGGCCGAAGGCCGCGTCACCAATGGCGATGGTGGGCAGGTTGCAAGCCGCCGCATGGTCGGCAAACTCTGCCCCGCACAGCAGCACCTTTGCGCCCGACGATTGTGCAAGGAACGCCACATCTTCCGGCGATTGGCGGTAATTGGCGGGCACCCAGACCGCGCCCGCGCGCCAGCAGCCAAAGACCGCTTCGAACATCTGGTTGCAGTTCGCGGATTGCACCAGCACGCGGTCGCCTTTGGCGATGCCGTAATCCTGCACCAATGCGCGGGCAAGGGCGGTGGCGCGGGCGTCCAACTCGGCCCAGGTCCAAACCTGTTCGCCCCAGACCAGCCCCATGTCATCTGGCGCGCGCCGCGCGCTTTCCGTCAGCAGATGCGACAGGTTCATCACGCGGGTCGACACCGGCACCATGCCTTGCGACAGGTCCATGCTCACTTCACCCGCTCCATGATGGATACGTAATTCGTGACAGCCGCGCCGCCCATGTTGAACACGCCTGCCATGGTCGCACCGGGGATCTGCATGTCGCCCGCGTCATTTGCTAACTGCTGCGCGGCCATCACATGCATCGACACGCCAGTTGCCCCAATCGGGTGGCCCTTGGATTTCAGCCCGCCAGAGGGGTTGACCGGCAAGCGGCCATCTTTGGCGGTAATCCCCTCGCTGATGACGCGGCCGCCTTGGCCCGGTTCTGCCAGCCCCATGGCCTCGTATTCCAGCAATTCGGCGATGGTGAAACAATCATGCGTTTCCACCAGCGACAGGTCGTCAAGCGTGACGCCCGCCTGTTGCAGCGCCTTGGCCCAAGCCAGCCGCGCGCCCTTGAATTCCAGCACGTCGCGGCGGGACAGGGCCATGATGTCATTGGCCTGCGCGCGCGCGCAGAAGCCTATCGCGCGGGTCATCCCCGCCGCCGTTTCTGCATCCGCCAGAACCAGCACCGCTGCGCCGTCGCTGACCAGCGAGCAATCGGTGCGCCGCAAGGGGCCAGCGACACGGGGGTTCTTGTCCGAGACCGTGTTGCAAAACGCGATGTCGTAAGATTTGCGCATATGGGCGATTGGGTTGGCCATGCCGTTGGCGTGGTTCTTGGCGGCGATCATGGCCAGTTCTTCCGACTTGTCGCCATAACGCTGGAAGTAGCTGGCGGCGATCTGCCCGAACAGGCCCGCGAAGCCGCCTTCAACCTCTGCTTCCTCGGCGCGGTAGCTGGCACCTAGCAGGATATCGCCCACTTCGGCAATCGGGGTGGCGGTCATCTTTTCCGCACCCACGACCAAAGCGATCCGCCCGCGCCCGGATTCGATAAAATCCATCGCGCCGTGCAGCGCCGCCGATCCGGTTGCGCAAGCGTTTTCATACCTTGTGGCCGGGGTGTGGGCGAAGCGCGCGTCGGCCATCGCGACAAGCGCGCCTTGGAAGTCTTGGCGCGAGAAGCCGTTATTGTAGACGCCCACGAAAATGCCATCGACATCTTCGGCCCCGATGCCTGCATGTTCCAGTGCGGGGGCAAGGGCTTGGGCCATCAGGGCTTCGGTTGTCTCTGCCTCGGATTTGCCGAAAGGCGTGTGGGACCAGCCCACGATTTGCGCTTGTGTCATGTCGTTTCCTCCCACCGTAAAGGTTAGACCGCGGTCATGAGCTTGGCCAGTGCCTGCGCGCATGCAAAAGGCGGGCCGCTTGCGCGCACCCGCCTTCAACGCTGTATCGCAGCACTTAGCTGTTGACGGCGTCTTTCAGAGCTTTCGCAATCGCCACTTTCACGGCGCGGTCTGCTTCCTTGGTCATGGTTTCGCCGGTAGCAGGGTTGCGGACTTGGCGCTCGGGGCGAGCACGGCACATGATCTTGCCGATGCCCGGCAGCATGACCGAACCACCTGCTGACACCTCACGCATAACCAGCGCGGCAATCGCGTCCAGCGCGGCATTTGCGGTTTTCTTGTCGGCGTCCATCTCTTCGGCAAGGGCAGCGACAAGCTGAGTCTTGGTCATTGGTTTCGCGGTCATTCGTCTCTCCTCGTAGGGTTTGGCGGCCTTGCTCGCACCGCTGTGAACTGGTTTGCGAAGCGCATCTAGCCTTGTTTTCCTACAGGAGACAATTCCCACTCGCGCAGAAAAAGAGCTTTTTCTACGGAAAACGCATCAATAACCAAGAGGAAGCGTGCCATTCCGTTGTTGACTGGCGCGAAAGTTACAAAAAGGCTGTTTCGCTGAAGCTGCGCAATTTCCGGCTGTGAATGCGCTCCAAGGGCATGTCACGAAGTAACTCCATCGCGCGGATGCCGATCTGCAAATGCCGGGCAACCTGCGTTTTGTAGAAGCTTGACGCCATGCCAGGCAGCTTCAACTCGCCATGCAGGGGTTTGTCAGACACGCATAGAAGCGTGCCATAAGGCACCCGGAACCGAAAGCCATTTGCGGCAATCGTGGCGCTTTCCATGTCCAGCGCTATGGCGCGCGACTGGCTCAGACGCTGCACCGGGCCGGATTGGTCGCGCAACTCCCAGTTGCGGTTGTCAATGGTAGCCACAGTTCCCGTGCGCATAATCTGTTTCAGCGCATAACCGTCCAGCTTCGTAACCTGCGCCACGGCATCTTGCAGCGCGATCTGGATTTCGGCCAAGGCCGGGATAGGCACCCAGACCGGCAGATCGGCATCCAGCACGTTATCTTCGCGCAGGTAGGCATGGGCCAGCACGAAATCGCCAAGCGCCTGCGAATTGCGCAGCCCCGCGCAATGCCCGACCATCAGCCAAGCATGCGGGCGCAGCACGGCAATATGGTCTGTCGCGGTTTTCGCGTTTGACGGGCCAACCCCGATATTGACCAGCGTAATGCCCGCGCCCTTCGCCCGTTTCAGGTGGTAGGTCGGCATCTGCGGCAGGCGGGGCAGGGGTGGAATGTCGCCATCCGGGTCGGTGATGACCGCATCGCCGGGGGCGACAAAGGCAGTATAGCCGCTATCCGGGTCGCGCAGCATTTCTCGGGCGAAGGCTTCGAATTCGTCGACATAGAACTGGTAGTTGGTGAACAGGATATGGTTCTGGAAATGCTCTGGCGTGGTGGCGGTGTAATGCGCCAACCGCGCCAGCGAGTAATCCACCCGTTGCGCGGTAAACAGCGCCAAAGGCAACGATCCGTCCGGGTTGCGCACGCGGTCGCCATTGACGATGTCGTCATTGGTGGTGTCCAGATCGGGCACGTCGAACACGTCGCGCAAAGAAAGCGCCATTTCGCCGCCCTCGGGCAAGGCCACGTCGCCGCGCCCCGCCATGGCAAAATGCAGCGGGATGGGCGTGGAGGATGGCCCTATGCTGACTGGGGTTCCGTGGTTCTCCATCAGCAGGGCGATCTGTTGGCGCAGGTATTGGCGAAACAGGTCGGGGCGCGTGACGGTTGTGGCGTATTCGCCCGGTTCGGCCACATGGCCAAAGCTCAGGCGCGAATCCACTTTGTCGAACCGGGTGCTGACAAAACGGATTTCGGGATAGAATGCCCGGTAGCGCCCTTTTGGCAGCCCACCCTTGGCCAGGTCGTTAAAGGCAACGATCAGGAATTGCGTGGCGTCCTTGTAAAGTTCTTCCAGCCGCGCGACTGCCGCATCGGGGTCGGTGAAGGTGCTGTGCGGCATATCTGGTGGGGTCAGGATATCGGCAAAGTTCATGGCATGTCCAATTCGCGCTTTGGGGCAGCTTGCCCCAAGCCCGCGCCCGCGACAAGCTGCGCGTGGGCTCAAATTGCGCTTCCCCCCTGAACGCCAATCGACTAGCGTTCGGCCATGACAACAGCATTCTACACTCATGCCGATGGCGAGGCGCACCAAACCCCGCCCGGACACCCCGAATCCCCCGCGCGGCTGGCCGCGATTGCCGATGCTTTGGCCGCGCCGGACTTTGCTGCGCTGGACCGCCAATCCGCACCCCTTGCAACAGAAGAGCGTGTGCGCCTGTGCCACCCGCAAGCCTATATCGACCGCATTAAGCGCGCATTGCCTGCGGCAGACATTTACCAGTTGGACGCCGATACGCATGTGTCGCACATGTCCCTGCAAGCGGCCTTGCGCGCCGTGGGTGGGGCTTGTGCGGCAGTGGACCGGGTGATGGGTGCGCAGGGTGGCAATGCTTTCGTGGCAATGCGCCCGCCGGGACACCATGCCGAGACTGAAAAACCCATGGGCTTTTGCCTGTTCGGCACGGTGGCGATTGCCGCTAAATACGCCATTCAAATGTATGGGCTGACCCGTGTCGCGGTGGTGGATTTCGACGTGCACCATGGCAACGGCACGCAAGATCTGCTGTGGGACGAAAGCCGCGCGTTGTTCATTTCCAGCCACCAGATGCCGCTTTGGCCGGGCACCGGCGCGGCAGATGAGAGGGGCGCGCATGGCAACGTCATGAACGTGCCGCTGAAACCGGGAACAGATGGGGCTGCGTTCCGGCGCATATACGAGGATGTGGTGTTGCCGCAGCTCGACCGCTTCGCGCCGGAATTGGTTATCGTCTCTGCCGGGTTCGATGCGCATCGGGATGACCCGCTAGCGCAGCTTGAGTTGGTGGAAGAAGACTTTGCTTGGGTCACAGGCGCGCTGTGCGATGTGGCGGAAAAACATGCCCAAGGGCGTCTGGTGTCGGTGCTGGAAGGCGGCTATGACCTGCCCGCGCTGGGCCGGTCGGTCGCGGCGCATGTTCGCGTGTTGATGGAGCGGTCCGCATGACTGAAACCCCGATCGACGAGATGAGCTTCGAAGCCGCCTTGGCAGAGCTGGAGCAGGTTGTCACCCGATTGGAACGGGGCGATGTGCCGCTGGAGGATTCGATCACGCTCTATGAGCGTGGCGCGAAGCTGAAAGCCCATTGCGAGGCGCGGCTGCAAGCCGCGCAAATGCGGGTTGAAGCGATCCGGCTGGCCGAGGATGGCACCCCAAAGGGCACAGAGCCGTTCAACCCATGACCGACTTTCCTGCTGCCCTAGCTGCCGCTGCCGAAACCGTCGAGGCGCGGCTGCAAGCCGAAATTTCGACCCTGCCCGAGAGCGTGGTGCGCGATGCAATGGCCTACGCGGCGCAGGGTGGCAAGAAATTGCGCGGCTTTCTGGTGCTCGAAAGCGCCCGGCTGCACGGGATCGGGCCAGAGCAAGGGGTGGCCGCAGCGGCGGCGATCGAGGCGATCCACGCCTATTCGCTGGTGCATGACGACCTGCCCGCCATGGATGATGACGACCTGCGCCGGGGCCAGCCCACGGTGCATGTGAAATGGGACGAGGCGACTGCTATCCTGACCGGCGATGCGCTACAATCGTTGGCTTTCGGGCTTTTGGCGCGGCCCGACGCCGCGCCCTCTGACGCGGGCCGCTTGGCGCTTCTGGCATCGCTCGCTCAGGCCTCTGGCGGAGCAGGGATGGTGCTGGGGCAGGCCTTGGACATTGCCGCCGAAACTGCCGCTGCGCCGCTGGACCTGAAAGCCATTACCGCGCTGCAAGCAGGCAAGACTGGCGCGCTGATCGAATGGTCCGCCTGCGCGGGCGCGCGCATGGCGGGTGCCGACCCCGCGCCCTTGGCCGCCTATGCGCAGGCGCTTGGTCTGGCCTTTCAGATTGCTGACGACATTCTGGATGTCGAGGGCGATGCCGATCTGGCTGGCAAGCGCCTGCAAAAAGATGCGGACGCGGGAAAAGCGACATTCGTGTTGTTGCTGGGGCTAGAGGACGCGAAAGCCCGCGCGCGTGATCTGGTCGCACAGGCACAGTCCGCCCTTGCCCCATATGGTGACAAGGCCGATCTATTGCGGGACGCGGCGCAATTCGTTATTGCCCGCAAGGCGTAACACCTCGCGCGACTGTTTAGGATCAAGCCCATGCCCGACACTCCCCTTCTGGACAAGGTGCACAGCCCCGCCGATCTGCGCGGCATGACCGATGCCCAGTTGCGGCAAGTGGCCGATGAATTGCGTGCTGATACGATTGCCACCGTGTCGGAAACCGGCGGGCATTTGGGTGCGGGCCTAGGCGTGGTGGAGTTGACCGTTGCGTTGCATGCCGTATTCGACACGCCGCGTGACAGGCTGATCTGGGACGTGTCGCACCAGTGTTACCCGCACAAAATTATCACGGGCCGCCGCGACCGGATGCGCACCCTGCGTCAGGAAAACGGGCTGTCGGGCTTCACCAAGCGGTCGGAATCGCCCTACGACCCGTTCGGTGCAGCGCATAGCTCGACCAGCATTTCGGCGGCTTTGGGGTTTAGTATGGCGCGCGAGTTGGGCGGTGCGCCCGACCCAGCCTTGGGTGACGCGATTGCTGTGATCGGAGATGGCGCGATCAGCGCGGGCATGGCTTATGAGGCACTTAATAACGCGGGCCATTTGGGCAAGCGGTTGTTTGTGGTTCTGAACGACAATGAGATGTCCATCGCGCCGCCGACCGGGGCCATGTCCAGCTACCTGTCACGGCTTTATGCCGACAAGCCCATCCAAGACCTGAAACACGCCGTGAAGGGCGCGTTGTCCTTCATGCCCGGCCCCATTCAGGAAGGCGCGCGCCGCGCCAAGGATTTGCTGAAACACGCCACCGTCGGCGGCACCCTGTTCGAAGAACTGGGCTTCAACTATGTCGGCCCCATCGACGGGCACGATCTGGACCAGCTTTTGTGGGTGTTCCGCACGCTTCAGGCCCGCGCGGATGAACCTGTGCTGATCCATGTGCTGACCAAGAAGGGCAAGGGTTATGCTCCCGCCGAGGATGCCGAGGATCGCGGCCATGCCCGCGCCAAGTTCGACGTGGTCACGGGCAAGCAGCAAAAATCCACGCCGAACGCCCCCAGCTACACCAAGGTCTTCGCCCAAGCTCTGATTGATGAAGCCGACCGCGATGACAAGATCGTGGCCCTGACTGCCGCCATGCCCGATGGCACGGGGCTGGACCTGTTCGCCAAAGCGCACCCGTCGCGCATGTTCGACGTGGCGATTGCCGAGCAACACGGCGTGACCTTTTGCGCTGGGCTGGCAGCAGGCGGCATGAAGCCGTTTTGCGCGATGTATTCTACCTTCCTCCAACGCGGCTATGATCAGGTCGTGCATGACGTTGCCATTCAGCGCCTGCCCGTGCGTTTCGCAATCGACCGCGCGGGACTTGTGGGCGCGGATGGTGCAACCCATGCGGGCAGCTTTGACGTGGCCTATCTGGCGAACCTGCCGGGTTTCGTGGTCATGGCAGCGGCGGATGAGGCTGAACTGGTGCACATGGTCGCCACGGCTGTCGCGCATGACGATGGCCCCATCGCCTTCCGCTATCCGCGGGGCGAGGGCGAGGGCGTTGAGATGCCGGAACGCGGCGTGCCTTTGGAGATCGGCAAGGGCCGGATGATCCGAGAGGGCAGCCGCGTCGCCATCCTGTCCTTCGGCACGCGCTTGGGCGAGGTGCTGAAAGCCTGCGAGGCGCTGGCCGCGAAAGGGATCACCCCCACCGTGGCCGATGCGCGTTTTGCGAAGCCTTTGGATCACGAGTTGATCCTGAAACTTGCCGCCGAGCACGAAGCGCTGATTACCATCGAAGAAGGCGCGGTTGGCGGGTTCGGCAGCCATGTCGCACAGCTTTTGTCGGACGAAGGCGTGTTCGACCACGGGCTGAAATTCCGCTCCATGGTGTTGCCCGACATCTTCATCGACCAGGCCAGCCCCAAATCCATGTATGACGTGGCCGCGATGAACGCGCCGCAGATCGTGGACAAGGTGCTGACGGT
>CAYNWX010000052.1:0-21037 GCA_964401005.1 uncultured Natronohydrobacter sp. | reverse complement strand
CCGAAGACCTCTATCTTCAGGCCCGGGGCAGTCCTTGGGCGCATTCCGAAGCGCTTCACGATATGGCTGGACGCGCGCGTGCCCACGGTGCGGTGGGTGTTTTCCACCGCGTAGGACAGTTGCATCTTCTCGCCTTCCTCGAAGAAGCGCGCGGCATCGCGGATGATCTCGGCATCCAGCGTGTCTGGCACCGCATTGCGCGGCTTGTCGCGGTCGTAGCGGATTTGGTCCGCGCCATCCACGGTCAGCAGCAGCGGGTTCAAGTCCAGATCGTCCAGATGCGCCGCACCCCGGCTGACCTGCGTCAGCAAGTCGGCGCGGCCGATGACCTCGTCCAAGGACCGCGCACCGATCTCGGCCAGAATTTCCCGCACTTCCTGCGCGTAGAAGGTAATCAGGTTCACCACCTTGTCGGCATTGCCGGTGAACTTGGCGCGCAAGGATTCGTCCTGCGTGCAGACGCCCACCGGGCAGGTGTTCGATTGGCACTGACGCACCATGATGCAGCCCATGGCGATCAGCGCAGCGGTGCCGATGCCGTATTCCTCGGCCCCCATCATCGCCGCCATGACAATGTCACGCCCCGTGCGCAAACCGCCATCGGTGCGCAGCGTGATCCGGTCGCGCAGCTTGTTCATGGCCAGCACCTGATGCGCTTCAGTCAGGCCCATCTCCCACGGCAGGCCCGCATATTTGATGGACGTGCCGGGGCTGGCCCCGGTGCCGCCGTTATGGCCCGAAATCAGGATGACATCTGCCTTGGCCTTGGCGACACCGGCGGCAATCGTGCCCACGCCCGATTGCGCCACCAGCTTGACCGTGACCTTCACGCGCGGGTTGATCTGCTTCAGGTCGTAGATCAGCTGCGCCAAGTCTTCGATCGAGTAGATATCATGGTGCGGCGGCGGTGAAATCAGCGTCACGCCCGGCGTGGAATGGCGCAGACGGGCAATCAGCTTCGTGACCTTCATGCCCGGAAGCTGGCCACCTTCGCCGGGCTTTGCCCCTTGCGCGACCTTGATTTCCAGCTCTTCACAGGCGTTCAGGTATTCCGCCGTCACACCAAAGCGGCCCGACGCGACCTGCTTGATCTTGGCGCAGGGGTTGTCGCCATTGGGCAGCGGATGCGCATGTGCCGGATCCTCGCCCCCCTCGCCGCTGTCGGATTTCGCGCCGATGCGGTTCATGGCGATGTTCAGCGTCATGTGCGCTTCTGGCGACAAGGCCCCAAGCGACATGCCCGGCGTCACGAACCGCTTGCGGATAGAGGTGATCGATTCCACTTCTTCCAGCGGGATGGCGCGGCCCAAGGGTTTGATATCCAGCAGGTCACGCAGATGGATCGGATCGCGCGACGATGTGGCCTTGGAATACTGCTTCCACAGCGCATAGCTGGAATTGTTGCACGCCTGTTGCAGCAGGTGCATGTTCGTGGCTTCCCAAGCATGCTTTTCGCCCGAGCGGCGCGCCTTGTAGAAGCCGCCAATGGGCAACACATCTTGGCCACCGCGCCAGCCCTTGGCGTGCACCTCTTCGAGCTTCATCTGGATACCGAGCAAACCGATGCCGGAAATCCGGCTGGGCATGCCGGGGAAATATTCCGCCACCATGGCGCGGCTTAGCCCCACGGCCTCGAAATTCAGCCCGCCGCGATAGGACGAGATGACCGAGATCCCCATCTTGGACATGATCTTCAATAGGCCAAGGTCGATGGCCGCGCGATACCGGCGCATCGCTTCGATCAGCGGGCCGTCAAGAAGGCCACGGTCGATGCGGTCCGCAATGGTCTCTTGCGCCAGATAAGCGTTGACGGTCGTCGCCCCCGATCCGATCAGGACCGCAAAGTAATGCGGGTCAATACACTCGGCAGAGCGCGCATTGATGGAACAGAAGGTCCGAAGCCCTTTGCGCGTTAGCCAGCTATGCACGGCGCTGGTGGCCAGAATCATGGGCATGGCGACCTTGTCTGCGTTCTGATGCTCGTCCGTCAGAACCAGATGGCCCGCGCCAGAGCGCACGGCATCCTCGGCTTCTGCGCGGATACGCTCCAACCCGTCGCGGAGGGCATCTTCGCCCCCGCCCGCCGGGAAGGTGCAGTCAATGAACGACACCTGATCGCCAAATTCGCGCACCATTTCAGCAAATTCGCCATTGGCCACGAAAGGGCTGTCCAGAACCAGAATTTCGGTCTGGCTGCTTTCCTCGTCCAGCACGTTTTTCAAATTGCCGAAGCGGGTCTTCAAGCTCATCACGCGGTATTCGCGCAAGCTGTCGATGGCCGGGTTTGTCACCTGACTGAAGTTCTGGCGGAAGAAATGCGACAGCGGGCGGTAGATTTTCGAAAGCACCGCAGAGGGCGTATCATCGCCCATGGACGCGATCATTTCCTTGCCGTCCTCCGCCATGGGGGCCAGAACTTGCTCGATTTCTTCTATCGAGTAGCCAGCAGCCACCTGACGACGGCGCAGATCGGCAGCATCCATCTGGCGGGTTTCGGGAATGTCGCGGAGCTTTTCATTCAGCTCGACAATCTTTTCGTTCCAGTCACCAAAAGGCTGTCCGCCAGCCAGTTTATCCTTCAATTCGACATCGTGATAGAGCTTGCCCTCGGCCATATCGACCGCAATCATCTGGCCCGGTCCAAGCGCGCCTTTTTCGCGCACCGAAAGTTCATCGACCACGACCATGCCAATTTCCGACCCGGCAATCAGCATGTTGTCACCTGTCACGACATAGCGCATCGGGCGCAGGCCGTTGCGGTCCAGACCTGCACAGACCCAGCGGCCATCAGTCATGGCCAAAGCGGCGGGGCCGTCCCACGGCTCCATCACCGAATTGCAATAGGAATACATGTTGCGCCATGCTTCGGGCATTTCCACGGCGGTCTTGGACCAAGCTTCGGGCACCAGCATGGTTTTCGCCATGGGGGCGTTACGGCCTGCGCGGACAAGCACTTCGAACACCGAATCGAGCGCAGCAGAATCCGACGCGCCAGAGGCGACGATGGGTTTGATGTCTTCGGCCATGTCACCAAAGGCACCCGATGCCATGCGAATTTCGTGGCTTTTCAACCAATTCAAGTTGCCTTTCAGCGTGTTGATCTCGCCGTTATGGGCCAGCATACGAAAAGGTTGCGCCAGCCACCATTGCGGGAAAGTGTTGGTCGAATACCGCTGGTGGTATATGGCGAAAGCGGATTCAAACCGCTCATCGGCCAAATCGGGGTAGAATTCGGCCACTTGCTCGGCCAGCATCATGCCTTTGTAGATGATCGACCGGCAAGACAGTGAACACATGTAGAAACCGGAAATTCCAGCTCCGGTGATCGCTTTCTCAATCCGGCGGCGGATGACATACAATTCGCGCTCGAACGTTTCTTCATCCGTGCCCTTAGTGTTGCGGATAAGAATCTGTTCAATCTCTGGACGGGTCGCATTCGCCTTCTCGCCCAGACAGGCCACGTTCACCGGCACATGGCGCCAGCCATAGATGGTGTAACCCATCCGCAGCACTTCAGACTCCACGATGGTCCGCGAGCGTTCCTGCGCGTTGAAGTCGGTGCGCGGCAGAAACACTTGGCCCACCGCCATCAGCTGATCCATCGCGGGTTCGTGCCCTGTGCGGCGGATCGCGTCGTAAAAGAACGCAACCGGGATCTGCACATGAATGCCCGCGCCATCGCCGGTCTTGCCGTCAGCATCGACCGCGCCGCGGTGCCAGATGGCTTTCAGCGCCTCGATCCCGTTTTCGACCACCTTGCGCGAGGGCTTGCCGTCCAGCGACACCACAAGCCCAACACCGCAAGAGGAATGCTCGTCTTCTTCACGGTAAAGGCTGTGCTCGGACATGTAGGCGCGCTTGGCTTCTTCGCGGGCGGCCCAAACTTCATCATATTTGGTCATGTCTTTTCCTTTTCAGGCAGGAAGTTCGGTTATTCGGCAGCAACCTGAGCGGGTGCCGAAAGATAAGTCAGGATAGAATCCGCCGCTTCGCGCCCGTCGCGGATGGCCCAGACCACCAAGCTGGCGCCGCGCACAATATCGCCCACAGCCCAGACACCGGGCATTTCGGTTTCATGCGTGTTGAAGCGGGCCTTGATCGTGCCCCAGCGGGTAACGGCGAGCTCGGGCTGCTCGAACAGTTTGGGCATATCTTCCGGTTCGAAGCCGAGCGCCATGATCGCCATGTCAGCTTGTTCCGTATAATCGGCCCCGTCGATCACTTCTGGCGCGCGGCGACCGCTGGCATCGGGTTTGCCCAAGCGCATCTGCTGCACACGCACGCCGGACAGGTCGCCCGCGTCATCTGTGACAAAGCCCAAGGGCGCGGTCAGCCAGACGAATTCGACGCCTTCTTCTTCTGCATTGGCGGTTTCACGGCGCGAACCTGGCATGTTTTCGCGGTCACGCCGATACAGGCATTTGACCGAAGTCGCGCCCTGCCGTACCGCGGTGCGCACGCAATCCATGGCCGTGTCGCCCCCGCCGATGACCACTACGCGCTTGCCCTTGGCATCGAGCGTGCCGTTGTCGAATTCGGGCACATCGTCGCCAAAGCTTTTGCGGTTGGAGGCCGTCAGGAAATCGAGCGCGGGCAGAACGCCCGGCGCGCTTGCATTCGGCACATTCAGATCACGCGCCTTGTAAACACCTGTGGCAATCAGCACGGCGTCATGCTTGCCGCGAATGGCGTCAAAGGTGATGTCTTCGCCCACATTGCAATTCAGCACGAACTCGACGCCTGCTTTCTCAAGCTGCTCGATCCGGCGCATGACGACGGGCTTTTCAAGTTTGAAACCGGGAATACCGTAAGTCATCAACCCGCCCGCGCGGTCGTAGCGGTCATAGACCGTGACCTGCACACCGGCGCGGCGCAGCACGTCAGCCGCTGCCAGACCACCGGGGCCAGCACCGATGATGCCGACCGATTCGCTGCGTTCGGTAGCAGGGGTGATGGCCTGAACCCAGCCCTCTTCCCAAGCGGTATCGGTGATGTATTTCTCGACCGCGCCAATGGTCACGGTGCCGTGGCCCGATTGTTCGATCACACAATTGCCTTCACACAAGCGGTCTTGCGGGCAAATGCGGCCACAGATTTCGGGAAAGGTGTTGGTTGCCTGACTGATCTCATAGGCTTCCTGCAACCGCCCTTCGGCAGTCAGGCGCAGCCAGTCTGGGATATTGTTGTGTAGCGGGCAATGCGACTGGCAATAAGGCACGCCGCACTGGCTGCACCGGCCTGCCTGCTCGGCGGCCTTTTCCGTCGCATACTCACGATAAATCTCGCCGAAATCCTCGGTCCGCAGGTTGGGCGGGCGTTTCTCGGGCATTTCCTTGCTAACAGACACAAAACGCAGCATCGATTGCTTGGCCATCGTCATTCCTCCAAGGTTCGGAAACGCCTTTTACAAAGGCTTTCCAGAAATGAAAAGTCAGTAATACTGACTAAATTGAAGAAATATTTCTTTGCACTTGCAGAAACTGGGAGCAATTTGTCACTTTTATGTCAGCAATTATGACATATATGGTCGTGCGATACTTCTTGGCAGCCTTTAGAGCGCGGAGTATAGCCACGCTATGACATTGCTGTATCTCGCCATTCTGGCGCTCGTGCAGGGCGTGACAGAATTTCTTCCCGTCTCATCCTCGGGCCATCTGATCTTGTTGCCCAAGCTTTTGGGCACGCAAGACCAAGGCTTGGCGCTGGATGTTGCAGTGCATGTTGGCACGCTTTTCGCAGTCTGCCTGTATTTCCGCGACGATGTGGCGCGCGCGCTGCGCGGCACTCTGCAACTAGCCCGCGGGCAACTGGCCAGCGCAGAGGCTTTTCTTGCACTATGCCTGATCATCGCCACCATCCCGGTCATGGCGGTTGGGCTTGTGCTGCAACTGACCGGCTGGATCGACCTTATGCGCAGTGTCGCGGTCATTGGCTGGGCGATGATCATCTTTGGCATTGTTCTTTATATAGCCGACAAACGCGGGCCCGAAACACGCGCCGCGCCGGGCTGGACCCTGCGCCACGCGGTCATCCTTGGGCTTTGGCAGGTTCTCGCACTTATCCCCGGCACGTCGCGCTCTGGCATTGTCATCACCGGAGCCCGGGCTTTGGGGTATGCGCGCCATGACGCGGCGAAACTGTCGATGCTCATGTCGATTCCGACCATCCTTGCCTCTGGCGCGCTGCTGTCGTTGGATGTCGTCGGGCAGGCTGATTGGGCGCTGCTGCGCGATGCCGCCATTGCTGCGGTGATCGCCTTTGCCGCTGCCTTAGCCGCCCTTGCGCTGATGATGCGGCTCTTGCAGTCGGTCAGCTTCACGCCCTACGTCGTTTACCGCATCGCGCTTGGGGTAGTGCTTTTGGGCGTTGCCTACGGCTAATCCCCTCTTGACCGCGTGGGGCGCGGCATGTGTTAAAACCGCATGCCCCGCGCCAAGTCAAAACCAAAGCAACTCCCCTACCGCACGGGCGCGCCGCACCGGGCTTTCATGGCCATCGCCAACGCTTTGCGCCGCCTGCGCAAATGGATGATCCGCTTTTTCGTGACCATTGTTGTTCTGCTGGTAGCGTGGGTGCTGCTTTACCGTTTTGTTGCCCCGCCCGGCGGGCTGTTCATGTGGCAAGAATATCGCCGTTTGGGCGATATCACCCAAGATTGGGTACCGCTCGATAAAATCGCCCCGGCCATGGCGCGCTCTGCCGTCGCCGCCGAGGACGCGAATTTTTGCCGTCATTGGGGCTTTGACATGTCGGCCATCCGGCAGGTGATCGAGGAAGGAGCAACACGCGGCGCCTCTACCATCAGCCAGCAGACGGTGAAGAACGTTTTCCTTTGGCATGGCCGTGACTGGACCCGCAAGGCGCTGGAATCGGGCATTACGCTGATTGTGGAAACCGCCTGGCCCAAAGCGCGCATTATAGAGGTCTACTTGAACATTGCGGAATTTGACGAAGGTGTGTTCGGGGTCGAAGCTGCCGCGCAGCACTATTTCGGCACCTCAGCGGCCAACCTGACCGATTTGCAAGCCGCCCGCCTTGCCGCTGTCCTGCCCGCCCCGAAAACCCGCAATGCCGCACAACCAACCGAATTCCTGACCCGCCGGACTTCGCAGATCATGGACGGGGCCGCCACCATTGCGCGTGATGGTCGCGCCGATTGTCTGGGCGGTTGAACTTGGCCCGCTGGCAGGGCAAGAGAGAGCAGACCGCATAAAAAGGCACCTGCACTTCCATGGCTCGTTTGTATCATGTTCCGCTGTCGCCCTTCTGCCGCAAAGTGCGCCTTACGCTCGCTGAAAAGCGCATAGAGGTTGAACTGGTCGAAGAACGCTATTGGGATCCAAGCCAAGACTTCATGCGCCGCAACCCGGCGGGCAAGGTGCCGATCCTGCGCTATAACGGCGTACATATGTCTGAAAGCCAAGCCATCTGCGAATATCTGGACGAGGTGATCCCGACACCGCCTTTGGTGCCCAAAACCGCCGAAGAACGCTATGAAATGCGGCGCATTTGCACGTGGTTTGATGACAAGTTTCATTCCGAAGTGACCGCCAACCTCGTCTACGAGCGTGTGAACAAGAAGATAAGCGGGCAGGGCTACCCGGATTCAGCGCGCATCAAGATGGGGTCCACCCGGGTTAAGTTTCATCTGGATTACATGGATTGGTTGCTGGGCCAGCGCCGTTGGCTGGCCGGAAACGAGATGACGCTCGCCGATTTCACTGCCGCAGCGCATTTGTCCAGCCTTGACTACATTAACGATGTGGACTGGAAGCGCTCTGCCATGGTGCATGAATGGTATGCCAAGATCAAATCGCGCCCTGCCTTCCGAACGCTGCTGGCCGATCAGGTTCCCGGCTTTCAACCGCCTGCACATTACGCTGATCTGGATTTCTAGATCCATGCGACCAGCGACCGACTGGCGGCGCCGTCATGCAAACGTAATAATCCTGTGACAAGCGCAGGAGCGTGCGTGACGAAGCGCGCGTTCAAACGAGGGGAAACGCAGATGCCTTCTTGCCCCAGTCGGTTGCCGTGTCATATGCAAGTCGAGCGAGCGACATGACCCTGATTGCTGCCCTTCTCGTCTTTTTTCTGACGCTATTGCATCTGGCCAGCGCTGGCCTTGTCGCGCTGCGCCTGCGCCCCGCCAAACCAGTCGCCCCCTCAACCCACCCTGTGGTGACCGTGTTGCGCCCGGTGCACGGGCTGGACCCGTTTGACCGCGAAACATTGGAAAGCACCTTTTTTCTGGATTGGCCCGCATTCGAGATCATTTTTTGCGCCGCGCGGGCCGATGATCCGGCTTGCTCCGCGATCGAGGCGATGATTGCCCGCCATCCCGATGTGCCTGCCCGCCTTATGGTTGGCGAGACGAATCTGACCGCCAACCCCAAGCTGAACAACCTTGCAAAGGGTTGGGATGCCGCGACGGGCGAATATGTCGTTATGGCCGATGCAAATCTGCTATTGCCGCCCGATTACCTGCACCGCCTGTTCGCGGTTTGGGACAAGGATTGCGCGCTGGTCAGCAGCCCGCCCGCCGGCACCCGCCCCGGCAATTTGTGGGGCGCGGTGGAATGTGCGTTCCTGAACAGCTTTCAGGGCCGCTGGCAGCTTGCCGCTGATAGCCTTGGTCTAGGCTACGCTCAGGGCAAAACGCTTATGGTGCGCAAAGAGTGGCTGGACGAAGCGGGAGGCTTGCGCGCCCTTGGCCGGAAACTGGCAGAAGATGTGACGTTTACCAAGCTGGTGCGCGAGCGCGGCGCGAAAGTGCGCCTGTCGCGCCAGATGTTCGACCAGCCCGTTGGCACACGGCACGCGCGCGCCGTCTGGGACCGCCAATTGCGTTGGTCACGGGTGCGGCGCGACGGCTTCCCGGTGATGTTTGGTGCAGAAATCCTGCTCGGCTGTTTGCCGCCTGCCCTGTTACTTGCCTGCATTGCGCCTTTGCCATGGGTATTCGTGCTTTTACTTGTTTGGTTTGGCACCGAATGGGCGCTTTGCCGGGCCTTTGGCTGGCCTTCGGGCTGGCGCGACTTGTTGGCCATGGCCTTGCGCGACCTGATGCTGCCTGCGCTTTGGGTAGCCTGCTATGCCCGCAAGGGCTTCGAATGGCGCGGCACCCAGCTTGATACAGCCAATCATGATCCCGCTTGACGCGCTGGCCCCGCTGATCAGCCAATACGGGCTTTGGCTGGTCGCAGCGGCTTCTGTGGTGGAGGGGCCGATTGTGACCGTGGTATCAACCGCTTTCGCCCGCGAAGGTTTGCTGCCCCTTTGGCCCTTGGCCGCGATCCTGTTTGCTGGCGACCTGGCGGGCGATTTACTTCACTATGCAATTGGTCGGCGCGGCTTGGCAAATTTGCCGCGAGCATGGCGGCGGTGGCTGCGTCTGGGCCCGTCTCAAGCGGCGCAATTGTCGCGCCATTTCGGCCAACATGGCGGCAAAACGCTTGTGCTGGCCAAGCTGACGCATTCTGTCGGTGCGCCGGTTCTGGTTGCAGCCGGTATGGCGCGCATGCCCGTGCTGCCCTTTTTGGGTTGGAATGCCCTTGCCTCGCTTCCCAAAACAGCCGCTCTCATGGCGCTTGGCTGGTATGCAGGCGATGCGTGGCGGCAGATCGAAACTTGGCTTGGCCGCTGGACATGGCTTTTCTTGATCCTGATCGCAGCCCTTGCCGCGATCTGGCTTTTGCGGAGGCGCGCATGGCTCTGACTGTCAGTTGTATTATCCCCGCCTTCAACGAAGGGCCGCGCATTGCCGCTGTCTTGTCCGTTGCCAGCGCCCATCCTCTGGTGGATGAGGTGATCGTGGTCGATGACGCCTCGTCCGATGACACGGCCGCTCAGGTCGCGCATTTCGACCGCGTGCATCTAATCCGCCAGCCGCAGAACAGGGGCAAATCGGCAGCCATTGCCGCCGGTCTGCGCGCCGCACGCGGTGACGTGATCCTGTTTCTGGACAGCGACCTTCTGGGGTTTGACGCAAACGCCCTGCAGGCGCTTTTGCTGCCTGTTATCCATGATCGGGCAGACGCCACGATCAGCTTGCGCGGCAATGCACCCGCGCCGTGGCACTGGCTGGGCTTGGATTACCTCTCGGGCGAGCGCGCTATGCTACGCGCCCTTGCCCCCGCGCCTGAAGTCTTAGAACAGCTCCCGCGCTTTGGTATGGAAGTGTGCATGAACACGCTTTGGCTAAACCATGGCGCCCGCTTGCAGGTCATCGCGTGGCCGCAGGTCGCAAGCCCTTACAAAAGCGCCAAACGCGGGTTCCTACGCGGGCTTGTCGCGGATTTGGCTATGATGCGCGACATCCTTTCGACCGTGGGGGCCACGACACTCTTGCGCCAGATCTGGGCCTTGCGCGCCAACAGGGTGGAAGTGCCGAACACGGGGCGCAGGGGACCTACCATCTCAACAGGCGCGGGCCGATAACGGCTCCAGCCAGCACCACGGCAGCGATTGCCGTAGAATAGGCCGGGATCACGAACAGAACCATATCCTTGTCGCAGTAAAACGAATAGATCGACGCGGCAAAGCCACCTGCGACAAGCCCCGCGACTGCGCCAGTCAGCTTTGGGCGCATGGGCGCGCCAGAGGATAGCGCCCAGAGCGTAGCGGCCAAGAACGGCGCGGCCAACACCGGAATAGACAGCAAGCACACCAGTGCCGACGGCGTCGAGAGCGCAGCGACAAGCGCGCCCTGCCCGTCGCGCATCAGCGTTGCGATCAGCACGCCGAACGTAAGGGCGATCATCATCAGCAAGACAGCCCCGCGCACCTTTTGCGGTGTCGCCGGGTGCACCTGCGCCAGCGCCAAAGCGCCAGCCAATGCCACAAGCGCCAGTGGCACCAGTGTTTTTAGCACCGCATAAGACGACAAGGCCGCCAACAGGTCGGGCCGCACGCCCCAGAACACGGCTAGGGCCAAAAGCGACAACCCCAGCGCCACGGGCAGTGCCCGCAGCAATTGCGACGCGACCTTTGGCTGCGGCAGCGTATCGGCCGCTAGGGCCGCGATCAGGTCGTCGGTCTTCATTCGATCATCCTTTCCCGCAGACGCGCCACGGATTTCAGCGCCCGATGCAACGCGACACGCACCGCCCCTTCCGACATGTTCAACCGCGCTGCCGTTTGGGCGGTAGTTTCGCCGTTAAGACCAAAAGCACGCACCAGATCAGCCTCTCGCGGGTCCAGCTTGCTGAGAACCTTTTCCATATCGCGCCCCTCGGTCGGGTCCGGGCCAGACGTAGCGGGCAACCCTTCGGCAAAATCGTCGATGGACACTTCCACCCGCGTTCCGCGCGCGCGAAACGCATCAACCACTTTGTGGCGTGCAATGGCATAAAGCCATGGCCGCAAAGGCTGGTTTTCGTTCCATGTGTGGCGCTTGCGGTGGATTGCAAGCAACACGTCTTGCAGCACATCTTCACACCCCTCGCGCCCCAAAGCCATACCCCGCGCGCGCACAACCTTGCGCAAGAGCGGCGTGATCGCGCTGAGCACCCTGTGGTAAGCGGCCATATCGCCGCGATTGGCCGCGCGCATCAAATCCTCCAGCCCTTCCAAGTCGTTCAAGCTCATTCGGACCTCTGTTCGGGTTGGAGTGGCGAAACGTTACATAACAACCCCGCCCAAAGACCAGACAGGAAAGTTTTGTCACATTCATATCACGTCGACGTGAGCGCTGTAACGGAGCTGAGCGGGGCCGCGTAACGCTTCGTGGGATTGCAAAAACGCACCCTTCTACTGGAGTTCAACAGATGACGATCAAAACCCTCGCCCTGCCGCTCGCCGCATCGCTTGCAACCGCTCTGACCCTTTCGGCTGGCCATGTCAGCGCCCAGTCGGCTGATATGGAAAAATGCTTCGGCGTGTCGCTGGCCGGTGCCAATGACTGCGCCGCTGGTCCCGGCACGTCTTGCGCTGGCAGCTCGACCGTAGACTACCAAGGCAACGCCTGGACGTTGGTCGCCGCTGGCACCTGTGCAGAGATCGAATTGCCCGCAATGGCCGATGGCTCTGCGCGCATGGGCTCGCTCGAAGCACTGGACCGCGACCTGCCGCCAGCCTGATCGCTCTTTGGGGGGCGGGACGCAGGTCTCGCCCACCGTCTTTGCAAAGGACAGTTGACATGCAAACGCTGCCACAAAAGGCCGGGCTGGGCTTCAAGCCAGAACACTTCCATGGCCTCATGGCCAAACCCGGAGCTGTTGAGTTTCTGGAAGTCCATGCCGAGAATTATATGGGCGGCGGCGGCGCACCACATGCCATGCTGACAACGTTGCGCACCGACCATGCCCTGTCGATCCACGGGGTCGGGCTGTCGATTGGCGGCGCGGATGGATTGAACCCCGACCATCTGGCACGTCTGCGCAGCCTGATGGACCGCTACCAACCCGAAAGCTTCTCGGAACATCTGGCATGGTCCAGCCACGGCGCAGAATGGCTGAACGACCTTCTGCCCCTGCCCTATACGGATGAAACCCTTGCCACGATCTGTGCGCATATCGATCAGGTGCAAACCTATCTTGGGCGGCGCATGTTGCTGGAAAACCCGGCCACCTATGTGACCTTTGCGGCATCGACATGGTCGGAAACTGATTTCCTAACAGAGATCGTGCGCCGCACGGGATGCGGGCTTTTGCTGGACGTGAACAATGTCTTCGTATCCGCCACCAACCACCGGTTCGACGCACGCGCCTATCTGGCCGCCTTTCCGCTAAGTGCCGTGGGCGAGATTCATCTGGCTGGTCACGATACGGAAGACTTACCCTCTGGCCCGTTATTGATCGACAGTCACGGCGCGCCGGTGGCCGACCCGGTCTGGGCGCTTTATGCCGAGGTGTTGGGGCGCACTGGCCCCCTGCCTACGCTGATCGAATGGGACAATGACGTTCCCACTCTGGATGTGCTTTTGGCAGAGGTCGGGCGCGCAACGACGCTTCTGAACCAAGCTAACACAGAACGCTCCCATGCAGCCTGACACACCTCATGCAGCTATTCAGGCTGGGTTTCGCGCCGCGCTCTGGGCAGAGACGCCACCAGCGGGTCTAATCGCGCCGGACCCGTCCGAGGTGGCCGAACGCTTCAAGGTCTACCGCAATAATGTCTTTCACAGCCTGACGCGCGCTCTTGCCGCGCGCTTCCCGGTGATAGAACAGCTTGTCGGGTTGCAGTTCTTCGCAGCGCTGGCGCGGGCCTATCTTGCCTCTTCACCGCCGCAAGACCCTGTTTTGCTGCATTGGGGCGAAAGTTTCGCGCCGTTTCTGGATCAGTTTCCCCCGGTCGCGCATCTGCCTTTTCTGGGAGATGTGGCGCGGTTAGAATATGCGCGCGGACGGGCAAGCCACGCGGCAGATGCCACGACAATATCCCCCGAAGCGCTATCGAGCGATAACTTGGAAGCCCTTTGCCTGGCATTGCACCCGTCGGTCAGTTTGTTTCGGGCGCAAACCCCGGCTGTGCAAATCTGGCACCAACACCAACCGGGACAAACGCGCCAGCCGCTAAACGCTGGCCCCGATCACGCGCTGATCGCAAGACGCCCAGATTTCGCGGTGATCGTTCAGCCCGTCGATGCAGGCAGCTTCGCGGTCTTGACCAGTTTGCACGCGGGCGCCCCCCTTGGACAAGCCGCGCAGCACGCAGACCCGACCCGGGCACTGACGCTTTTGCTGTCACATGGCCTGATTGTTGATGCCCAGAAAGGACCCCTCGCATGACCGAGTCAATAGAGACGCCAGCGCCCACGGGGCTTGTGCCGCGCGGGCGCGCGATGCTGCGCCGGATCAACGCGCTTTGCGACCATTTACCCTATGATCTTGTGGCCCTCGTGGCGCGAATCGCGCCCGCCATGGTCTATTGGCAATCGGCGCGCACCAAGGTGGATGGGTTCACGATCAAGGATTCGACCTATTTCCTGTTCGAACACGTCTATGCCTTGCCCGTCATTCCGCCTGCCACCGCGACCGTGGTGGCTACATTGGCCGAACACGTTCTGCCAGTCTTGCTGGTGTTGGGCCTGTTGTCGCGCCTGTCAGCGCTTGGGTTGTTGACCATGACAGCCGTGATCCAGCTTTTCGTGTTCCCCGATGCGTGGATCACGCATGGGCTATGGGCGGCCGCACTTCTTGTGATTGTCGCGCAAGGGCCGGGGCGTTTGTCGTTGGATCATTTGCTCAAGCTGGACCGCACAGGCCCGAAACACTCCACATGACCGCAAAAACCCCGGTTAAACGGGGTTCTGCGCGCCCGCGAAGAACAGCAAGCGCCCATCGGCATCGTAGATGGGCCGAATGCGCAACCTGTTCACGAAGGCAGAACCGTCCTTGCGGTAATTCAGAATGTCGATGGTGAAACGCGTCTGTGCGCGCAGACCTTGGCGAATAGCTTCAACAGCGTGGGGGTTGGTGTCTGGCCCTTGCAGGAACCGGCAATTCCGGCCCAGCGCTTCTTGCGGGGAATAGCCGGTCTGTGCTTCGAATTCGTCGCTGACAAAGACCATTGGATTGTCAGGCAAGGACGGGTCCGAGAAGACGACAGACATTTCGACCTCGTCCTCTTCCAGCAAGGACATCAAGTACCCCTGATCCGACCCGTTTCCTGCCACGCCATGCCCCCGCTACTTTCTGACACCGTTTTGCCCTTCGGCGCTTCAAAAGGCAAGCGGCGGTGAGAAGCGAATGTTGCACCGCAACAAAAGTTGAAATAGTGTTCAACCGCATACCGTGTTCAAAGCAGAGGGTGGCGTCATGAACGGCACAGTTCGCAGCTTCGTTCCACGTCTTGGCACGGTGTGCCGGGCCGGTGCAGTTGCCTTGATCGCCGGAGTGTACCGCTCACGCACTTTCGCCGAGATCAATGACAAGATTGCAGCGCGCCCGGTTGCCGAGCAGGCCGTAATCGTGCTCGCGGCACTGATGGCCGTATTCATCTTGTCGCTTATTGCAGCGCAATTCGGCTGGGTCGGCATGCTCGCGCTTTGGTTGGCGGTGATAATAGTGGTGAATTGAAACATGCACAAAGTGTGCATGCAGTTGCATACTACTGATTTTAATAATAAATTTGTGATCGCCACATCTGTTTGCCGCAATGCAGCGTATACCCCTCATTGCAGCAAACAGGAGCGACCATGGATTTTGGACTTGGACTACTCACGTTTGGAACACTCGGCTTCGGCCTGCTGATCCCTTACCTGACACTTCGCGGGCTTCAGAAGCTTAAGGAAGACGGCGCGCCCAAATCTTCCCTCTCCCGCGACGGGATTGTGGAGCGCAAACGCAAGGTGTCTGTCGCGCAGAATGCGGGCTAAAGACCGCCTCTTGCAGCGGCTTCGCTGTGACCTGATTACACGTAAAGGCTCGCTAACAAGCGGGCCTTTATCGTTATAAGCTTGGAAAATGAGAACAGGTCGATACTGGGCATGCAGAGCTTTGCTTTTGGCCAAAGCTGCTGCTAAGGCATTCTTGTCACGGTCGATGGCCAGGCCGAAAACAGAGGAATGTAAAGAAAATGCCCATTTCCCAACCCATTGCCCTGCAATCGCTGCCAGAAAACACGCTTTATGGTCCGGGCGATGTGTTTGTCTTGTTCGGTGAGTTGTTCGGGCGGGGTTACGCAACAGGGCTGGTGGATGCTGCGCGCAAGGCGGGCATGAGCATTGTCGGGATTACCGTCGGGCGGCGCGATGAAGCCGGAGCCTTGCGCCCATTGACCGACGAAGAGCTTGCCGAGGCCGAAGCCGGGCTGGGTGGCCGCATTATCAACATTCCACTGATGGCCGGTTTCGACATGGACGCCGAACCGGGCCAGCCCAACCCGACAGAGATGCTGAGCGCCATGACGCTTGACAATTGGCAAGAGTTCAAGCTGGACTGGGACGGCATCGCCAGCAGCCGCGCGGTTGGCACGGCGCGTTTCACCTCTGCCCTGTCGCAGATGATGGACGTGCTGGAGTCGATGCTGGGCGGCGCCCGCAATGTGCTCTTCGCACATACAATGGCAGGTGGCATCCCGCGCGCGAAGGCTTTTCTGGCCATTGCCAACCGGGTCTACAAAGGGCGCGGAGACCGCTATCTTTCGTCCGACGCGCTTGTGTCCAGCGATCTTGGCAAGCTGATCCTTCAGAATTTCGACGAAGTTACAGCCAACACCTTTGGCCATCTTATCGAACAGAGCCGCGCGATCCGGGAGCGGATCAAAGCCGTGGGCGGAGCGGTGCGCTACACAGCCTATGGATATCACGGCACCCGCATTCTGATCGACGGCCAGTATAAATGGCAAACCTACACGAACTACACCCAGGGTTTTGCCAAGATGCGGCTGGAAGAATTCGCCCAGAAAGCTTGGGCCGAGGGCATCAAGGCGACGGTGTATAATTGCCCCGAAATTCGCACCAACTCCTCGGATGTCTTCGCCGGAATTGAACTTTCGCTTCTGCCCTTGCTGGATGCGCTGCGCCGCGAGGGTGGCGGCGCGGTTGCAGACCAGATCTGGGACGAGTGTCTGGCGATGCTGCAAGATGGCACGGCGCTGGAAGAGGTTTTGAAGCGTGTGCAGGACTACCAGGTCCACCCCGCCATGCAGCCCTTTTACGACTTTGAAAAATGGCCAATGCCCAACTCCGCCGAGCAGGTTGACCTGACAGTCGGCACGTCGCAAGAGATCGTAGCATTGCACAAAGACAGGAAGCAATTGATCAGTGACCTGCTGAGTTCAAAGGTCATTCAAGCTACGGGCCGCTTGATCTTTGGAAATTCCAGCGCACCCCTCAACCCTGTGCTCTGGCTGGACCATGATATCGTAGCCCGTGAAATTCTTTAGAACCTACGGCGCGTTTTGGGATAATTCGAGCAATGCAGTGGCACCAAAGCGCGGGGCAATGACCACCTTAGGTCTGCAGCAGATTGCCTGCGAAGGTCGACATCTGCCAAGCAATCTCTGTAGTTTTGATGCAAAACACCTCCCCTTTGGGCGACTGCTACAACAGGCTGTCAGGGATTTTCTGCTCTGCCGCCGTGTTCGCTCGCCGGAACACCAAAGTGACCATGGTTGAGGTAAGCACGATGAAAAGCGAGTAAAGTGCACCCACCGCCACGATGGATTGTTGCTGATCACTTGGGAATGTCAGCACGATGATAGCAATTGCCAAAGGCGCGTTTTGGATACCGGTTTCCAAAGCCACAGTTCGTGCATTTCGCGGATGCAGCCTTAGCAGCTTGGCGAAGGCATAGCCGATCGCAATACCGAAAACACCCAACATGATTGCTGCAAAATAGGTCGCCGGATCGGTCGTCATCAGGAATTGCCAGTTCCGCGGCACCCAAGAAATAGCGATGAAGGCAATAAAAAAAACTGCAAGCAACGAGCCAACGAACTCTGTCACTGCGCCCGCATTGGCGTTTAGCTTGCGCAACCCCATACCGATAGCAACCGGGACCAACAAAATCACCAACGTGGTGATGATATTCTCGCGCGGGATCTCGATATCCAGCGCAGAGGCATAGATAAGCAAAACTATTGGAATAAGAACGACGCCGAACACCGTTGAAGTGACTGTCATCAACACCGAGAGAGCGAGGTTGCCCTTTGAGAAATACGTAAAGATATTGGACGTCGTGCCCCCCGGCATACAGGCTACGATCAACAATCCAAGTGCAATAGGTTCGGGCAAACCCAAGGTGAACGCCATCAGAAACCCGATCAGCGGCATGAACCCGTATTGCGACACCACCCCTATGCCCAAGCCGTAAGGGCGGCGCAACGCAAACCAGAAATCGCGTGGCGTAAGCGACGCACCCATGCCCAACATGATGACAAAGATCATTAAGGCCAGAAGGGTCTGCTCGAAAGCTCCGACCATGTGTCTATCCCCCCTGCCCAACTTGGGCAGCTTGAACACGCAAATCTTTGCGCAGGATCTTGCCCACATTCGATTTTGGCAAGCTCTCGCGGAACTCCACAAATTTGGGCACCTTGTAAGCCGTCAAATGCGCCTTGCAATGGGAGCGGATATCTTCGGACGAGAGGCTCTGGTCCTTGGCCACGACAAACGCCTTGACGGCTTCGCCCGTCTCGTCACTCGGCACGCCGATTACAGCACATTCCAAAATACCCGGATGGGCGGCCAAGCAATCTTCTACCTCGTTTGGATAGACGTTAAACCCAGAAACCACGACCATATCTTTCTTGCGGTCGACGATGTAAAAGTAACCATCGGGATCCATAACGCCGATATCGCCGGTCAAGAACCAACCTTCTTTCAAGACCTGCGCGGTCTCGTCCGGGTTACGCCAATAGCCTGTCATCACCTGTGGCCCCTTGGCTGCAATTTCGCCGCGCTCGCCTATAGCTACGGGGTGTCCTGCATCATCCACGCAAGCCAAATGCGTGGACGGGACCGGCACGCCGATGGACCCTTCACGCGCCTTGCCCAAGGGGTTGAAGGCCAGCACGGGCGCGGTTTCGGTCAGCCCATAGCCTTGTAGCACAGGCTTGCCCGTGACCGCTTCCCAGCGCTTGGCCACCGGGGTTTGCAGCGCCATGCCCCCGGCAGAGGCCAGTTTCAAATGCCGCGGCGGGTTGTCCAGAAACCACGCCTCGTTCGACAGCCCGTTGAACAGCGTGTTCACACCGCTCATCCACGTGATCTTGTAATTCTCGAAGGCGCGCTTCAGGTTGCTCAGTGGCCGCGGGTTCGGGATAAGAACGTTCTGCGCACCCAGCCAATAGAAGGCCAGCAGGTTCACGGTGAAAGCGAAGATGTGATACATCGGCAGCGCGGTCAGCGCGACCTCGCGGCCACGCTCGAAAGCCGGGATCATTTCCAGCGATTGTTCCATGTTCATGATCAGGTTGGCATGGGTCAGCATGGCGCCCTTGGCCACGCCGGTCGTGCCGCCGGTATATTGCAGGCAGGCTATGTCATCCGGGCCCATGTCTTGGCCGTAGCGCGCGACCTCCAGACATTCCTGTTCGATATGCGCGCGGCCGGCCCGAAGGGCGTCGGGCAGGCGGATATGGGCCACCTCTATCGGCTTGACGGACCGGTCCCAGTGTTTCTGCACCAGTCCGATAATGCCCCGTGGCAGCGCGGGCAAGAATTCGGCCACGCGGGTCACGATGATATTCGGGATCGGATGGCCGCGCGTCGCCTCTGGGATCTTGTCGGCGAACATATCGGCGATCACCAGCGCATGCGGCTCTGCATCCAAAAACTGCCGCGCCATTTCCTCGGCGGTGTAAAGCGGGTTCACGTTCACCAACACGCAACCGGCTTTCAGAATGCCGAAAGCGGCGACGGGAAAGGCCAAGCCGTTGGGCATCTGAAGGGCGACGCGGTCGCCTTTCTGAAGCCCGGCCACCTCGCGCAGATAGACGGCGAAGGCGTCGGACATATCATCGACTTGGGTAAAACTGAGCGTGCCGTTCATGCCGTTCGGCATGCAGGCGGTGAAGGCGGGGGCGCGGCCATGAACATGGGCGACAGAGCGGACGAAATCGCCCAGATGGCGATGGGACAGGTCAGTGATATCCCGGCGCATAGTCGGGCCGTAAAAGGCCGTCCACGGCCTGTTGGTGTCGGACATTCTCCCCCCTGTCCTGTCACGGCACATGTGCTGTGCAGCTTCATACAGTGAGATAGGGCGCTCTGACCCGTCAAGGGGTTTTCAGGGGGAAGCGGCGGGGGGACGCAATGTCATGCGCGCGCTCTGCTTGCAGGGCAGCGCCGGGGCATGATGGCACGATATGCCAAAAAAAGGCCCCGCGATGCGGGGCCTTTCCAATCTTGCAACACGATCCGCAGATTATGCGAAGTCGACCGTCGCGGCGTTGATATCGGCCAACGTTGCGTCCGTCAGGGTCAGCGTGGTGTCTTCGTCGATCACGATGATAACGCTGTTAGTAGCGGTCGGGTCAGTCGGATCAGCCGTGACCTGATAAGCATTCGCCAGCACATCGGCCAAGCTGTCGAAACCGGTGCCTTCAAAGACCAGCTCGTCATTGCCGGTGCCGATGACCTGCCCCCAAGAAACCGGGCCATTCAAAAGGAGATTTTGTTCTTGTAACGTTCGTCAGAACAAGGAGAACAGACGATGCGCAAATCACGTTTCACCGAAGAACAGATTGTCGGGATTTTGCAGGAGTATGCGGCCGGGGCGAAAGTCTCGGAGCTTTGCCGCAAGCACGGCATGTCAGACACGACCCTTTACAAGTGGAAGAGCAAGTATGGCGGGCTGCAGGTTTCAGAGTTGCGCCGTCTGAAGGACCTCGAATCCGAGAATGCGGAGCTGAAGCGCCTTCTTGCTGATGCCATGCTCGACAACGCAGGTCTGAAAGGGCTGCTGGCAAAAAACTTCTGACGCCTGCGCACCGCCGCGACGCGGTGAAGAAGCTGATGGACGAGCATCAGTTTTCGGAGCGGCGAGCGTGCAGGCTGGTTGGAATTTCGCGGTCGAGCTTGGCGTATCAAGCCCGGCCGGAGCGTCACACGCGGCTGAGGGAACGCCTGATCACCCTGTCAGGCAAACACAGGAGGTATGGCTATCGCATGCTGCATGCGAAACTCGTCCGCGAGAATTTCCGCGTGAATGTGAAGGTGGTCGAGCGCATCTACCGCGAAGAGCGGCTGTGGCTGCGGCGCACCAAGCGCAAGAAGATCCCGCGCGAAGGCCGTGAGGGGGCCTGGTGCCCGATTGCGCCCAACCAGCGCTGGTCGCTCGACTTCACCAGCGATGCGCTGGCCAATGGCCGCAAGTTCCGCACGGCGAACCTCAAGGACGATTGCACGCGCGAATGCCCCGCCATCGAGGTGGATTTCTCGTTACCGGGGGAGCGGGTGGTCGAGATGCTGGAACGCGTTGCCCGTGAACGGGGATACCCCGATATCCTGGTCGTTGATAACGGCCCGGAACTGCGCGGGCGCGCGCTAGATGGATGGGCCGATGATCACGGCGTGCAGCTGTATTTCATCGATCCCGGCAAACCGACCCAGAACGCCTATATCGAAAGTTTCAACGGACGATATCGC
>CAYNWX010000051.1:0-2315 GCA_964401005.1 uncultured Natronohydrobacter sp. | reverse complement strand
AAAGATCACGCCCGCCGCCTCCAATTCCTTCTTGAACGTGGTGCCGACACTCACGCTGTCGAACACCGCATCAACGGCCACCTTGCGGCCCGTATCCGCGCCTTCGACACCGGCAAGGATCATCTGCTCTTTCAGCGGAATACCCAGCTTGGCATAGGTTTCCAGCAGCTTGGGGTCGACCTCGTCCAAGCTTTTCGGCTTGTCCACCATCGACTTGGGCTTGGCGTAATAATACTGGTCCTGATAGTCGATGCCCGGCACATTCAGCATAGCCCAATCCGGACTTTCCATGGTCAGCCAGCGGCGATAGGCTTCCAGCCGCCAATCCAGCAACCATTCGGGTTCATTATTCTTCTCGGAAATCAGGCGCACGATATCTTCGTTCAGACCCTTCGGGGCGAATTCCATCTCGATATCTGTGTTCCAGCCGTGCTTATAGGTGCCGGCCATGGATTGCACGGTTTCGACCGTCTCGCGGTCAACGCCATCGCGCACGTCAGTATTGTCCAATGCAGCCATGTTTTTCCCCTTTTTCCTTCCGCGCTGTCAGGCCGCGCGCGCCTCGAAGCGCCGATATTCTTTCAGCCACGCCTCGGCAAAGCGCAGCACCATCTCTTCCGTCACATGCGGCCCGAGCGAGACGCGGATCGCGCCCTGGGCCGTGGCCTCGTCGAACCCCATCGCGGTCAGCACGTCCGAGCGCCGCGCCTTCCCCGAAGAACAGGCCGATCCGGCGGAAATCGCGAAACCGGCCAAGTCCATCTGCATGACCTGCGTCTCGCCCTTCCAACCGGGCGTGGCGAGGCACAGGGTATTGGGCAAGCGGTGACAGCCTTTCCCGACAGAAATAGTCAATTCAGCCGCGTCGTCCAGAGTTTTTTCTAGAATATTTCTAATTTCAACAACCCGGTCCCAGACACCATCTGCCAAATCACGCTGCGCGGCCTCTGCCGCGGCCCCGAAGCCCGCGATGCCAACAATGTTTTCTGTGCCCGCGCGGCGACCCATTTCCTGCCCGCCACCGCGCAGTTGCGCGGCAAGCTCGGTGCCCCGGCGCAAGATCAGAGCGCCAATCCCCTTGGGACCACCCAGCTTATGGGCAGAGATCAATCCCATCTCAACACCCAGCCAGTTGAAGGCAAACGGGATCTTGCCAAAGCCCTGCGTCAGGTCGCTGACCGCCAAACCCTGCGGCAAGTCTTGCACGATCCCTGTTTCGGAATTGGCCAATTGCACCGTGGCGCGCTCAGGGTCCGGAATGGTCACGCGGCCTGTAGCATCAACCTTCAAATCACCGCTTGTCCAAGCGCGCACAGCGTCATGTTCAACCTGTGCACCTGCCAAGCCGCGCCCCGCCAGCGCCAGAGCCGCCGCTTCTGTCGCGCCAGAGGTGAAGACGATATCCGCGCCTTCTGCGCCCAGCGCCGCCGCGACCTGAGCGCGCGCGCGCTCTATCAGAGCCCGCGCCGCGCGCCCTTCCGCATGAACAGAAGACGGGTTGCCTACCACATCCATCGCCGCGATCATCGCCGCGCGGGCCTCGTGGCACAGCGGCGTGGTTGCATTCCAGTCAAGATAAACACGTTCGGGCACGACCCGGCTCTCCTGATTTCATCCTTGCCCAAATATCCCGGGGGAGTCGCGGCGCAGCCGCGACGGAGGCAGCGCCCCCTCACAACACCCGATACAGGACCAGCGCGTCGACGTAACCCGCTTTCGGGTGCAAAAACGCACCTTGCAGGCGGCCCACGATGTCGAAGCCGTAGGCTTTCCAGGTCGCAACCGCGCGGGCATTGGTTTCCACCACAAAATTGAACTGCATCGCGCGGTAGCCCTCGGCCTTGGCCCGCGCCAGCGCATCTTCCAGCATCGCCCGCGCCACGCCGCGCCCTTGCGCGGCGGTCGCGGTCACGAAGCCGCAATTGCACACATGCGCGCCGCCGCCTTGTTGATTGGGGCAGATGTAATAACTGCCCAAGGCCGCGCCATCGCATTCTGCAATATAGGCTGTATGCGTTCCACCGCACCAGAACGCCAGCGCGTCTTCGCGGCTGATCGCAGGGTTTACCGCATAGGTATCTCCCGCGCGAAAGACTGGCTTAAGCATCGCCCAAAGCTTGTCGTGATCCGCCGCGCCTGCGCGCCGGATTACCAATTTCGTGTCGGCCATCAGGCTCAAAATTCGACCACCGCGCGGATGGATTTGCCTTCGTGCATCAGGTCAAACCCTTCATTGATCTGATCCAGCGTCAGCTTGTGCGTGATCATCGGGTCAATCTCGATCTTGCCCGACATGTACCAATCGACGAATTTCG
>CAYNWX010000050.1:0-3659 GCA_964401005.1 uncultured Natronohydrobacter sp. | reverse complement strand
GATTTGGCCGAAGCTTCGGCCGCGTTGGAAAAAGCCCAAGGTGTATTGCGGAATGTGCAGGGGGCGCAGGTATGACACTTCGGCCCGAACTTTTATCGGGCAAATCGGATACGACGCCGCTTTACGTGCGCCTTGCCGCGTTGTTGCGCGAACAGGTGCGTAGCGGGGCGTTCGCTGTAGGCGAAGCTTTGCCCTCGGAACGCCATCTATCCGAACAACTGGATGTCTCGCGCGTGACGGTGCGCAAGGCGCTGGAACTGTTGATGCGCGAAGGGGTGTTGTCGCGCAAGCAAGGCTCTGGCACTTTCGTCGCCCCGCGCATTGAACAGCCTTCGGCGTTGCTGGCGGGCTTTTCTGCCGACCTTGCGCGGCGCGGCATGGCGCCCGGATCGATCTGGCTGGAAAAGAGTATCGCCCCGGCCTCGCCCGAAGATGTGTTGGTGTTCGGCTTGCCGGTCGCATCGCAAGTGGCGCGGTTTCTGCGCATTCGCACCGCGAATGACGAACCGCTTGCTTTGGAACAGGCTACGGTTCCTGCGCGGTTTCTGCCCGATCTGGCGCGCGTCACGACATCGCTTTACGACGCGCTTGACCAATTGGGCAACAAGCCCGTGACCGGTTTGCAGCGCATCACGGCATCCTTGGCAACAGAGGTAGAGGCCGGACATCTATGCGTTCGGCCCGGTGCCGCGATCTTGCGGATAGAACGTCGCGGCTATTTGCGCGATGGCACAATGGTGGAATTCACGCGCTCTGCCTATCGCGGCGACCGCTACGATTTTGTCAGCGAGTTACGCGAAATCTAGTGCCGTCTGCAACCTGCTGCCCTTGCGATCCCCAAGCTTTTGAGCATGCGCCGGAAACGACATGCGTGGCGTCGCATTTCACCCGCTGGGAAATCCTGTACGTGCTTGATAGTCAGCATCATGACTTGCTCTGCCCGGCGGAAAAAAGGAAAACTTATGCACAGCTTTGCCCTAACCGTTGCTTGTGAAAGCGCGCGTGGGATTGTTGCCGCCATCGCCGGTTTTTTGGCCGAACATGGTTGCAACATCACTGACAGTTCGCAATTCGATGACATGGAAACCGGGCGCTTTTTCATGCGTGTCAGCTTCGCCAGTGAAGAAGGAGCCACGCTGGACAGTTTGACCGCCGATTTTGCACAGATTGGCGCGCGCTTCGGAATGGATTTTGCCTTTCACGACGAGAAGGCGCGGATGAAAGTCATCATCATGGTATCGCGCTTCGGGCATTGCTTGAATGACCTACTGTATCGTTGGCGGATCGGGGCGCTGCCCATCGACATCGTGGCGGTGATCTCTAACCATATGGATTACCAGAAGGTGGTCGTGAATCACGATATTCCGTTCCATTGCATTCCCGTAACCAAGGCTAACAAGCCACAGGCCGAAGCCCGCATCATGGAGGTGGTCGAGGATACCGGCGCGGACCTGATCGTGCTGGCGCGCTATATGCAGGTTCTGTCGGATGCGATGTGCCAGAAAATGTCGGGGCGGATCATCAACATCCACCATTCTTTCCTGCCCAGCTTCAAAGGTGCGAACCCTTACAAGCAAGCCTATGAGCGCGGGGTGAAGCTGATTGGCGCGACCTCGCATTATGTGACGGCAGATCTGGACGAAGGCCCGATCATCGAACAGGACACAGTGCGCGTGACGCATGCGCAATCGGCCAGCGACTATGTCAGCTTGGGGCGCGACGTGGAAAGCCAGGTTCTGGCCCGCGCGATCCATGCCCATATCCACCGTCGCGTGCTGCTGAACGGCAACAAGACCGTGGTATTCCCGGCCTCACCCGGGTCTTACGCATCAGAGCGCATGGGGTAAGGCCCGGTCGATCGTCGCACGACAAGGTCGATGGGCAGCTCCAGCTTTTCGCTGTCCAGCCCATCGTCGACAAGCCGCCGCAGCACCATGGCTGCGGCTTCCGCGCCAATGCGGATTGCGGGTATGTCGACCGTGGTCAAGGCGGGCGACAAATGCGCGGTCACGTCGATATTGTCGATCCCGATGACCGAGAGCTCACTCGGAACGCTGATCCCCCTTGCCTGCGCCTCAAACATCACGCCCATTGCCAGCATGTCCATCGCGCCAATGATGGCGGTTGGGCGCGGCACCTGTTCCAGCAATGCCGCGCAGCCGCTGCGTCCGGACAGGACATTCGGGGTTTGCTCTGAGATCAGCGCATCCGGCAGGTATAGCCCAGCGGCGTGCAGCGCAGTGCGAATTCCGTTCACGCGTGCGGCCTGTCGGTCATTGCCCGCGCGATGGCCGCAGGCGACCGCTATGTGCCGGTGGCCAAGGTCCAGAAGGTGCTGCGTGGCCAACATGCCGGCCTTGTGGTTGTCGACCAGCACTTGGTCGAACCCTTCGCGACCTTCCCAAAGCTGGATCAACGGCACCTCTGCACTGTCGATCAGCGCCCATGTCGATTGCGGGCGCACGCCACCCACCACCACCAAGGCATCCACCCCGTGAGAGATGAGTTGCGACAGCGCTGCCGCCTCTGCCGCCGGGTCGTATTCGTGCGAGGCGATCAAAAGCTGGTAGCCATTGGCCGAAAGCGTTTTCTGCATTTCTTGCAGGGTCGCGGAAAAGATCGGGCTGTTCAGCGTTGGCACCGCAACGCCCACGGTATTGGAGCGCCCCGAGACAAGCGCCCGCGCCCGCCGGTTGGGGACATAGCCCATGCTGGCGGCGACGGCGCGCACACGCTCCAGCGTTTCGGGTTGCACAAGGCCGGGTTTGGACAGCGCGCGCGACACGGTCGCGATCGACGTATCGCACGCGGCGGCAATATCGATAAGCGTGGGTTTCGAACGTTTCTGCATGGTTTCGTTTTCAAAATGTAAAATTTACATACCATGCAACAAGTGTCCGGTTCAATTATTTTATGTAAACTATATAGAAATCGTTTGACTCGTATTTCCTGATATGTAAGCGTTTACAGCAAGTCAAAAGGCCACGCGGCACGCATGGGGGGAGGCATGATGCAACGATGGGATAATCTGGCTTTGCTGGCATCGCTGCTGCTGTTCTCGGGCTATTTCGGGCATGTCATTTTTGCGGCAAGCACCCGCAGCCCGATCATAAGCCTGAAACAGGAAGCGATTTTGCTTGGCATTTCGGTGCTCTGCTTTGCCGCTGGCAGCTTGGGGCGCGAGGCCCATGAGCGCAAGAAAAACTGACCAATATCTAGGGAGGAGACAGGTCATGACGGATAAGAAAACACGTTTGGAATTGCAAAGCGCAGAGCGGCGCAATTTCCTGAAGCTTGCCACCACGGGCAGCTTTACTGCCGCCGTGGTTGCGGGGGCCGCAGGCACGCTGTGGTCGTCCGAGGCGGCAGCGCAAACCGCCGCTGAAGAACGCGAGCGTCAGGCTGCAGCAGAGCATGTCATGACCATTGCCACCGCCTATGTGCTTGGCGCGACCCGCAGCTATCCGATCATGCAGTTGGATCTAAAGGAAAACATCCAGAACGCCACCAACGGCAAGGTCTATGTCCGGCTGGCGCCGGGCGGTCAGCTTGGGTCGGAGGGTGAACTGGTCAGCGGCGTGCAGAATGGTGCAATTCAATGCGCGCAGCACTCGCTTGCCAACTTTGCGCCTTTTGCGCCTGTCACGGACCTGATCAAC
>CAYNWX010000049.1:0-2047 GCA_964401005.1 uncultured Natronohydrobacter sp. | reverse complement strand
TATCAGGATCAGGGTCATAGGAATGCTCCTCGATCAAATACCGATAAAATCAAAGGAAACCTTGGGTCGAACAAAAGTTTGAAGCTTATACATGTCTAGCGCGGATACACGCGATGAGCACCGTTGGCATTGATATCGCGCTGCGTGCTGTGGTGTAAGTGCAACTCCCCCTTCCCCCGCAGCAATCAAGCGCCTATACCCGGCCCTGAGCGACAAACAGGTGATAGCATGCGCAAGGCAGAGATTTCCCGCAAAACCTCTGAGACCGAGATTTCGGTGGCCGTCACGCTGGACGGAACCGGAGCCTATGACTGCCAGACCGGCGTTGGGTTCTTCGACCATATGCTGGACCAGCTTGCGCGGCATTCCATGATTGACCTGACCGTGCGCGCCACGGGCGATCTGCACATAGACGATCACCACACTGTGGAAGATGTTGGCATCGCACTGGGTCAGGCGCTGGCCCAAGCCTTGGGGACCAAGCGCGGCATCCGGCGTTATGGCGAATGCCGCTTGGCGATGGATGACGCGCAACTTGTCTGCGCGCTGGACCTGTCGGGGCGGCCTTTCCTTGTGTGGAATGTCGATTTCCCGACACAGAAAATCGGCATCTTCGATACTGAATTGGTGCGCGAGTTCTTTCAGGCGATCAGCACGCATGGCGGCATCACGCTGCATATGGACCGAGTGCATGGGGTTAACAGCCACCATATTGCCGAAGCCGCGTTCAAGGCGCTGGCCCGCGCGCTGCGCATGGCGGTGGAAGCAGACCCGCGGCAGGCGGATGCGATCCCATCCACCAAGGGCGCATTGTGAGGCGGTCATGCTGACGGTTCTGGTCGATTACGACAGCGGCAATCTGCATTCTGCGCAGAAGGCGTTCGAGCGCATGGCCGCAGAGGTCGGCGGCGGCGAGGTGATCGTGAGCGCGCGCCCCGAAGATGTCGCGCGTGCCGACCGCGTGGTGCTGCCCGGTGATGGAGCTTTCCCGGCCTGCCGCCGCGCGCTGGGCGCGGTCGATGGCATGATTGAAGCTTTGACCGAGGCCGTTCAGACTCGCGCTGTGCCCTTCATGGGCATCTGCGTGGGGATGCAAATGCTGGCCAGCACGGGCCGCGAATATGAGGATGTCGCGGGGCTTAACTGGATCGGGGGCGAAGTGGTGCGCATCACACCCGACAACCCGGCGCTGAAAGTGCCCCATATGGGCTGGAACGATCTGGTGATCGACCACGCCCACCCGGTGCTTGACGGCGTGGCCACGGGCGACCATGCATATTTCGTGCATAGCTACCAGTTTCGGGTGGCGGAGCCCGCCGACCGGCTGGCGCATGTGGGCTATGGCGGCGATGTGACGGCCATCGTGGCCAAGGGCAACGTAATTGGCACGCAGTTTCACCCCGAGAAGTCTCAGGCGACGGGGTTGCGGATGATCGCGAATTTCTTGCGCTGGCGCCCTTGAGCAGCGCCGATTGAGGGGCGCTGCCCCAAGTGACATGATTTTGAGGGGCTTTGCCCCGTTTGATATGATTTGAGGGGCCTTGCCCCTCTGGTCCCTGCGGGACCATTCACCCCAGGATATTTGGGCAAGGATTAAGGACAGACTATGGCAGATGAAGCAAAGCAAGGCGAGCGGATTGCCAAGGTTCTGGCGCGGGCGGGTGTCGCGTCGCGGCGCGGCGCGGAGATCTTGATCGTCGAGGGGCGCGTTAAGGTTAATGGGCGCATCATCGACAGCCCGGCGCTGAATGTCGGGCCACGCGACCGAGTTCTGGTTGATGGCAAACCATTGCCGGATGCAGAACCGACGAAGTTATGGCTTTATCACAAACCCTTGGGATTGGTGACAACTGAGCGCGATGAGCAAGGCCGCCCGACAGTGTTCGAGGCGCTCCCGCCCGAATTGGGGCGAGTGTTGTCGGTGGGGCGCTTGGACTTGAATTCGGAAGGGCTGCTGCTGCTGACCAATGATGGAGAGTTGAAGCGGCGGTTGGAATTGCCCAGCACCGGCTGGCTGCGCCGCTATCGCGCGCGGGTTAATGGCGAA
>CAYNWX010000048.1:0-27843 GCA_964401005.1 uncultured Natronohydrobacter sp. | reverse complement strand
GTTTGTGGTGCGGGTGGAGGGACTTGAACCCCCACGCCTTGCGGCGCCAGAACCTAAATCTGGTGCGTCTACCAATTTCGCCACACCCGCAACACGGGCGATGTAGCAAAGCCGCGCGGCAGGTGCGAGTGGAAAAATGCACACAGCCCAAGAACCGACACGAGGCCGCCCGATTCCGGCCTTATTTGCCGCCGATTGTCGCTTCTAATGAAACAGTAGCGCTTTTTGCAGGGATTTACGCTTTCGTCATATCTGGGCGATATCCTGCACACAAAGGATTAGGTCATGACAACCATTTCGCTTGCCCCACCGCTTCGCGCGAAACCCCTTCGCCAAACCCGTGAGGAACCGACAGGGTTCGGGCGCGCGACGCGCATTCGCACGCTCATTGGGTGGCAAAATATGGATCGGCTGATGGCGGGCGATCTTGTGCTGGATGCAGCAGGCAACCTGCACGAACTGCGCGCGATTCGGCAAAAGCGGGTCGATGGCGCAGACGTGATTCGCGTGGCACGCAAGGGCCGGGCACCGCTTGTACTGGGTGCGGGGCAGTCTTTGATCGCGGAAGATTGGCGTGCGCAAGTGCTTTTTGCTGTCCCAACCGTCAGCCCCGCCGCGCGCTTGGTCGATGGGGCGCGCATGCGGCGCGGCCAGCCACGCGCAGCTGTTCTCTTTCAACTGGAATTTGACAGCGCCGTCACGCTTGATGTGGATGGCGCAAAAGCCGTGATCAAACCCGCGCGTTAAGCTGCGCCAAAACCCTCGGTAGCATCTCTGGCAAATCTTCGGCTATCAGGCCGGGGCCAAAACAGCCCGCGCTTTCCGCATGCAGCCATGCCCCCCAGCAGGCAGCATGAAAGGGCGAGAACCCACGCGCAAGTAGGCCACAGATCAACCCTGCCAACACATCGCCCGCGCCCGCCGTGGCAAGCCAAGGCACCGCGCGATCATAGCAGGCGGCGTTCAGCGCAACCTGCCCATCGGGCGTAGCAATGACCGTATCCGCCCCTTTCAACAGCACGGTGCAGCCAATCTGTTCTGCAGCAGCGCGCACGGCATCAAGCTTGGAATAGGCAGGCCCACGATTGGGCGGAGCGGCAAGCTCAGCCGCGATCTTTGGGAACAAGCGCGCGAACTCGCCAGCATGGGGGGTCAGAATGGTGTTGACCCGGACAGCCGCGCGCAGCGACGGATCGCGCGCCAGATGGGTCAGGGCATCTGCATCCAGAACCATCGCCGTGTCGTCCGCCATGGCCAGCGCCGCACCCAGCAGCTCTGCTTTATCCAAACCAAGGCCCATGGCAGGACCAAGGCACAGCGCGGTCACGCGGGGATCGGCCATTTTGCTCGCCAAGTCGTGCGGCCTATCGCAAACAGACAGCATGATCGCGTCCAGCCGTGCTGCATTTTCCACCATGGCTGCTTGCGGGCAAAGCAAGGTAACGGCCCCAGCCCCCACGCGCAAAGCGGCCCGTGCCGCCAGCCGCGCAGCACCACCCTGCCCCGGCCCGCCTGCCATAACCAACGCATGACCATGCTGGTATTTATGCGCATCGCGCGCTTTGCCTATCGTGGGCAGCCATGCGGGGTCGACCAGCCGCGCTATCACAGGCCGATCCCCGCAATATGCACTTGTCCGCAAAAATCTGGCCCTTGGGCAAGGTAATGGCCTAGTTTTGCGCGGTGGAAGGTTACAGTCAGGTTCGAGCGAGCGCAGAAAGCCCCGGTAGCCCCCTGCAAGACGCGCCCACTATCAGCATCCAAACCCGAAGGAATATCGACCGCGACGGTAGCACCCCCCACCTGTGTAAATCGGTCGTGATCCGCCAGCCAAGCGCACAGAGCGGAATCAGCAATTGGGCGCGTGAGCCCGGTGCCAAAGACAGCATCTATCGACAGATCACCTGCGAAAGGTGTGTCTGTGCACGAAAACCCATCAACAACCGGCATGTCCAGCCGGTCGAAGTTAACACGAGCATCGAGCGGCAGGCGCTCGCGTGGCCCGAAAAACACCGGCTCGACCGACCAACCGCGCGCATGCAATATTCGTGCAATAACAAACCCGTCACCACCGTTGTTGCCCGGCCCACAAAGAATACGTACCGACCCGATCTTGGTTCGCAAGTTCGGCCAACGGTGCTCTATCGCAGACAGCACACCTTGCCCTGCGCGCTCCATCAAAGTCAGGCCAGAGACTGCTCCAGAATCAATCGCCGCCCCTTCAACGGCGCGCATTTGTGCAGATGTCAGAATTTCAGTCACAGTTCTGCACCTTAAATTTCTATTTTGCTTACTTTTCGGGCATTTTGATTAAATTTTGTCAGTCGCATCTGCTTTCAACCCTACCTTAAACAACTCCAAAGGCTTATCAGATTGTGGCCCCAAGCTGAACATGATCTGTCTTAGCCAAGCCATCGCAGCCACCTGCGACACTTTAGGAGGCCAACCGCATGAAAAAGATCGAAGCCATCATCAAGCCATTCAAGCTGGATGAGGTCAAAGAAGCCCTGCAAGACGTGGGTGTTCAGGGTCTTTCGGTGTTAGAAGTCAAAGGCTTCGGTCGCCAGAAAGGGCATACCGAGCTTTACCGCGGCGCGGAATACGTCGTAGATTTCCTGCCTAAGGTCAAAATTGAAGTGGTGCTGCCTGATGAGCAGGTCGAAGCCGCGATAGAGGCTATTGTGGCGGCCGCGCGCACCGACAAAATTGGCGATGGCAAGATTTTCGTCTCTCCAGTGGAGCAGGCGATCCGCATTCGCACTGGCGAGAGTGGCGACGACGCGCTTTAATCGCGCCGGTTCGCTGAAACCCACTCCCAAAACACGTTTCAAGAGCAAAGGGAAAACACATGAGTGCTGCTGACGTTCTCAAACTGATGAAAGAGGAAGATGTCGCCTATCTTGACATCCGCTTCGTCGACCCGCGCGGTCGCATGCTTCACGTCACGATCATTAACGACATTGTCGACGAGGACTTCCTTGAAGAAGGCTTCATGTTCGACGGATCGTCCGTGCCGGGCTGGAAGGGCATTGAAGCCTCTGACATGAAACTGATACTGGACACCGAGAGCGTCTATATCGACCCGTTCTACGCGGAAAAGACCCTCGCGATCCACGCGTCCATTGTCGAACCTGACACCAATGAACCTTATGAGCGCGACCCGCGCGGCACCGCCCAGAAGGCTGAAGCATATCTGAAAGCATCGGGCATTGGTGACGTGTCCTATTTCGGGCCGGAAGCCGAATTCTTCGTCTTCGACAGCGTGAAGTTCAGCGACAAGATCAACAAGGTCAGCTTCGAAGTCGACGCCGAGGAAGCCGCTTGGAACAGCGACACCGATTATGAGCATGGCAATAGCGGCCATCGTCCGGGCGTGAAGGGTCACTATTTCGCGATGAACCCGACCGATGCCAACCAGGACATGCGTTCGGAAATGCTGACCACCATGAAAGACATGGGGATGAAGGTCGACAAGCACCACACCGAGGTGGCATCGGCTCAGCACGAACTTGGCCTGATCTTCGGCTCGTTGACCAAGCAGGCAGACGAGTTGATGAAATACAAATATGTCATCAAGAACGTGGCCGATGCTTACGGCAAAACCGCAACTTTCATGCCCAAGCCCGTCAAAGGCGATAATGGCACCGGCATGCACGTTAACATGTCGATCTGGAAAGACGGCAAGCCGCTATTCGCTGGCGACAAATATGCAGACCTGAGCCAGGAAGCGCTGTATTTCATCGGCGGCATTCTGAAGCACGCGAAAACGCTGAACGCCTTCACCAACCCGTCGACCAACAGCTACAAGCGTCTGATTCCGGGTTTCGAAGCGCCGGTTCTGCGCGCCTACTCGGCCCGCAACCGCTCTGGCTGCATTCGTATTCCATGGACGGAAAGCCCGAAAGCAAAGCGCGTTGAAGCGCGATTCCCGGACCCCTCGTCGAACCCATACCTGTGCTTCGCGGCCCTGCTGATGGCCGGCCTTGATGGGATCAAGAACAAGATCGATCCGGGCCCTGCGTCTGACAAAGACCTGTACGACCTGCCGCCGGAAGAGCTGGAAGGCATCCCCACCGTCTGCGCAAGCTTGCGCGAAGCGCTGGACAGCCTTGCTGCGGATCATGACTTCCTGCTGGCCGGTGACGTGTTCACCAAGGACCAGATCATGGCCTATATCGACCTGAAATGGGAAGAAGTGTACGCCTACGAGCACACCCCGCACCCGGTTGAATACGCGATGTATTACAGCTGCTAAGCAGTTGGACCGAAAAGAAAGCCCCCGCAAAAGCGGGGGCTTTTTATTGTGGCACTGTGCGGGAACTCAGACGCTCAGGCACACATATTTCAGTTCCAGATAATCCTCCAACCCGTGGCGCGACCCTTCCCGCCCGATGCCGGATTGCTTGACGCCACCAAACGGGGCCACCTCTGTCGAGATGATGCCCGTGTTCACCCCCACAATGCCGTATTCCAGTGCTTCCTGAACACGGGTCACACGGCCAATGTCGCGGCTGTAGAAATAGCTGGCCAAGCCAAAGATCGTGTCATTGGCCATGGCGATGGCCTCTTCCTCGGTCTTGAAGCGAAACAATGGCGCGACGGGCCCAAAAGTTTCTTCCTTGGCAACCTTCATCTGCTGAGTGACGCCGGTCAAAACCGTGGGCTGGTAATAATTGCTGCCCTTGTTGTGCCGCGCGCCACCCGTCAGCACCGCGCCACCATTCGACAACACATCATCGACATGCGCTTCAACCTTCGTCAGCGCCTCGTCATGGATGAGCGGGCCAAGCTGGGTGCCATCTTCCAGCCCGTCACCAATGCGCAATGCGGCGGCGGCGTTGGCCAGTTTCTCGGCAAAGGAATCATAAACGCCATCCTGCACATAGATGCGGTTCGCACAGACACAGGTCTGTCCGTTGTTGCGGAACTTGCAAGCAATCGCGCCTTCCACGGCGGCATCTAGATCAGCGTCATCGAACACGATGAAAGGTGCATTTCCACCCAGTTCCATAGAGCATTTCATGACCTGATCGGCCGCCTGCCGCATCAGGATGCGCCCCACCTCGGTCGACCCGGTAAAGCTGAGCTTGCGCACCTTCGGGTTCTCGCAGAATTCCTTGCCGATGTCTGACGCGCGCGACGAAGGCAGAATGGACATCAGCCCCTTCGGCAGCCCGGCCCGGTCCGCGATCACGCCAATCGCCAGCGCCGAGAGCGGCGTTTCCGAAGCAGGGCGCCCGACAAAACTGCACCCCGCCGCCAAGGCCGGCGCGATCTTGCGCGCGATCATGGCATTCGGGAAATTCCACGGTGTGATAGCTGCCGCCACGCCGATGGGCTGTTTCAGCACAGACAGCCGCTTGTCGGGTTGGTGCCCGGGCAAAATCTCGCCATAGATGCGCTTGCCTTCTTCGGCAAACCATTCGAAGTAGCTGGCCCCATAGGCAATTTCGCCCCGCGCCTCTGCCAAGGGTTTGCCCATCTCTGCGGTCAGGATGATGGCCAGATCGTCGGCATGGGTCATCATCAACTCATACATCCGACGCAACACGCCCGCCCGGTCCTTGGCGGTGCGCGCGGCCCAGAGATGGCGGGCAGCCTCAGCGGCATTGATGGCGCGGGCCACTTCCGCGCGCGACAGGTCGGCCACATTGGCAATCACGTCTCCGCGCGCGGGGTTCGTCACTTCGAAAGTCGCGCCGTCATCGGCATCGGCCCAGTCACCAGCAACATAGGCTTGGGTTTGCAAAAGCTCGGGATCGTTCAGCAATGATTTCAGATCGGTCACGGAATCGCGCATGGTCTCTCCTCGGTCCGGGTTTTCAACGAAACGGGCGATGCCCGTTTTGTCCGGAAGCTAACGTGGCGCTGGCCCAATGTCACGGCTTGTGACCCAGCCAGCCAAGAACACGATTTTTTAACGCGCTTGCGGCAAGCTCTGGCGGTGCAGAGAGAGGTTGGCAATGTGCGCGAAGGATTGTTCTGGCCCGGATGAATCGAGTGAAGATTTCTATGCAACGCTGGTTGCGCGCCACTCGTCCGACGCGGTTGTCATCAGCGGCCCCGACCGCAAGGCCCGCTGGGTGAACGCGGCATTCAGTGCCCAGACCGGCTTCGTGCTGGAAGACGTTCAAGGCAAGGAACCCGGCAGTGTCCTACAAGGGCCAGAGACCGACCCGATGGCCGCGCGCATGATTGACCTTGCCTGTGGTCAACGGCGCGAAGTGCGGCTGGATATTCTGAATTACCGCCGCGATGGCACGGCCTTCTGGGTCGATCTGAAAATCACGCCTGTTTATAATTCGTCGGGGTTGCATACGCATTTCATCTCGACCATGCGCGACATCTCGGAGCGCAAAACACTGGAAAACCAGAACGAGGAAATGCGCCAAGCCGAAGCGCTGCGCCAATCCGAGCGCCAGCTTCTGGCCCTGACCAGCGAATGGCTGTATTCTGCCAAGTCTTTTGACGAATTGCTGATGGTTGTGCGCCGCGCCATGCACACGCTGATCCCAGAAGCAGATGGCGCGCTTTATATCTACGGCGCGCAACGCTCGACGTTAGACCTAGTTGCAAGCTGGGGCACGATCCCCGTTTTCCCTGACCAAATCTTGCCGGATGATTGCTGGGCGCTGCGCCGCGGGCGGGCCTATGCCTACGGTCTCAAACCCATCCAGTTTCCCTGCGACCATGTGCATAAGCCAGACACACCCTATTTCTGCCTGCCCATCATTGCACATGGCGAAACGATCGGGCTGATGCACATCATCTTTGACGGGTTCGAAGAAGATGGGCTTATGCGCCATATGCGGGCAGAGGTTCTTGGCAATCGCTGGGATATTTCGCTGATCTGCGCCGAGCAGATCAGCCTTGCCGTTGCCAATGTCCGTCTGCGGCACGAATTGCAGGAACGCTCGGTGCGCGATGCGCTGACCGGGCTTTGGAACCGGCGTTGGTTCAGCGAACAGGCCATGCGCGAACTGGCTAGCGCGGAACGCGAAGGGGGAGAGCTGTCTCTGATCGCCATTGACGTAGACCATTTCAAGACCTTCAACGACCAATTCGGCCATGACGCAGGCGATCTGGTGCTGCGCGAAGTGACCGCGCTGATGACACCGCTGGTAGACCAGAACATCTTTCCCTGTCGATTGGGCGGCGAGGAATTCACGCTGCTTTGCCCCGGCACATCCGCCGCCCAAGCGCTGGACATTGCCGAAACCTTGCGCCAACAGGTCGGTATGCTTCGGTTGAGTGCAGGGACAACGTCGCTTCCCGGCGTGACCATTTCTTGCGGCATCGCAACCTACCCGCAAGACGCTACGGCATTGGACCCGCTTATGAAAATTGGCGACCGCGCGCTTTACAAGGCCAAAGACAGCGGTCGCAATCGCAGCGTAACCAGTTCAGAGCTTGCGGCAGAGTGAGGACCATGGCGGGCGCATGCGGTTTCACAGGTCTGTAAGGGTTGTTGGCCGTCGCCTACGCTTGCATCCGTTCGCGGCATTGCCTATGCCACGGGCGCAAGACATCTAGCCAAGGGCGGACCATGGACGGACTTTCAGACCTGCGCGCGAAATACCTGGAACAGATTGGCGCGGCCGCCGATGCAGGCGCGCTGGAAGCCGTGCGCTTGGCCGCTTTGGGTAAAAAGGGTGAAATCGCGCTGAAAATGCGCGAGCTGGGCCAGATGAGCCCCGAAGAACGCCAAGAGGCAGGGCCGGTTCTGAATGGTCTGAAATCCGAGATCGACGCAGCTTTGCGGGCCCGCAAGGCCGCGCTGGATGATGCCGCGCTGGACGCTCGGCTAAAAACCGAATGGTTGGATGTGACACTGCCAAGTCGCCCACGCCCCATGGGCACCATCCACCCGATCAGCCAAGTCATGGAGGAATTGACCGCCATCTTCGCCGATATGGGCTTTGCCGTCGCCGAAGGCCCGCAGGTCGAATCTGACTGGTATAATTTCGATGCTCTGAATATCGCGCCCGAGCATCCGGCCCGCCAAGAGCATGACACGTTCTTCATGCACCGCCACGATGACGACAACCGCCCGCCGCATGTGCTGCGCACCCATACAAGCCCCGTGCAGATCCGGGCGATGCAAGCCCAAGGTGCGCCGATCCGGGTGATCGCGCCGGGTCGCGTTTACCGCATGGATATGGACCAGACCCACACGCCCATGTTCCACCAGGTCGAAGGGCTGGCGATTGACCGCGACATCAACATGGCGCAGTTGAAATGGGTGCTGGAAGAATTTTGCCGCGCCTTTTTCGAGCTGGACGAGGTGGAACTCCGGTTCCGCGCCAGCCACTTCCCCTTTACCGAGCCATCGGCGGAGGTTGATATTCGGTGCTCATGGGATAACGGTCAGCTCAAGCTGGGCGAAGGCAAGGATTGGCTGGAAATCCTCGGCTCTGGCATGGTGCATCCGAATGTTCTGCGTGCGGGCGGCATTGACCCGGACCAGTGGCAGGGCTTTGCCTTTGGCATGGGGATTGACCGCATCGCCATGCTGAAATACGGCATCCCGGATTTGCGGGCCTTCTTCGAATCTGACCTGCGCTGGCTGCGCCATTACGGCTTTGCCGCGCTTGACCAACCGTCGCTGGCCGCTGGCCTGTCGCGCTAAGGCGCTTTAGTCCCGGCTGGGGGCGGTCAGGCGCGGGCCTTGGTCGTCATAATACCCCTCTGCAGTTCCGATTTGGGGTTCGGTGCGGGTGTTGGTGGACGCGTAGTCCGGCTCTGCGGTCGCATAGGTTGCAGCATAATTTTCCTGCGGCAACTGCGACGCCAAGGTATCGGCGCTCAAACGACGGAATATCAGCAGCTCATGCGTCATACGGGTCGTGCCGGTGAACCCCTTGCGCTCTTCACTGGCCAAGGTGTCGGCGCGCCAGTATTCCCAGCCCTCATTGGCCAAATCGTTCAAAAGCAGCGTCAACTGATGTGCATAGCGATCAGAGGCCGTTTTTAACCCTTTGACCTTCATGCCCTTGCTGGGTGCCGGAACGGCCAGATACTCGTAATTCTGCATGGCGTGTCCTGTTCTTGTGCCGCACGGGTCTTAATCCATCCGGCCCTTCTGCGCAACGAGGGTTAAAGCCCTAGCTTGGCGCTGACAATCTGGTTCACGGCGGCCGGATTCGCCTTGCCCCCGGTCGCTTTCATCACCTGCCCCACGAACCATCCGGCCAGCTTGGGGTTGGCTTGAGCTTTTTCCACCTGCGCAGGGTTTGCGGCGATGATCTCATCCACTGCTTTTTCAATCGCGCCGGTGTCGGTTACCTGCTTCATGCCACGGGCTTCGACAATCGTGGCGGGGTCGCCGCCTTCTGAATAGACGATCTCGAACAGGTCCTTGGCAATCTTGCCGGAAATGTCGCCCAATTTGATCAGTTTGATCACCCCGGCCAACTGGCTGGCGGAAACCGGGCTATTGCCAATCTCGCGTCCGTCTTTCTTCAGGCGGCCAAAGAGTTCGTTAATGACCCAGTTTGCCGCCAGCTTGCCATCGCCCGCATCTGCCACCACGGCTTCAAAGTAGGCCGCATCTGCCAGATCGGCGGTCAGCACCGAAGCATCATAATCCGTCAGCCCGAAATCACCCATGAAGCGGGCTTTCTTGGCGTCTGGCAGTTCCGGCAGGTTCGCCGCGATGTCATCAACCCAAGCCTGGTCTATTTCCAGCGGCAGAAGGTCCGGGCAAGGGAAATACCGGTAATCATGCGCCTCTTCCTTGCTGCGCATGGACCGGGTTTCATTCTTGTCCGGGTCATACAGGCGCGTTTCTTGATCGACCTTGCCGCCATCTTCCAGAATGGCGATCTGCCGGCGCGCTTCATATTCGATCGCGGCCTGAATGAACCGCATCGAATTCATGTTCTTGATCTCGCAGCGCGTTCCCAGATGCGAAAAATCCTGCGTGGCTTGGTATTTTTCATACTGGCCGGGGCGGCACACCGACACGTTCACATCCGCGCGCAAATTCCCGTTCTGCATATTGCCATCGCAGGTGCCAAGGTAGCGCAAAATCTGGCGTAGCTTGCCGACATAGGCGGCGGCTTCTTCCGGCCCGCGAATATCGGGGCGGCTGACAATTTCCATCAGGGCCACACCGGTGCGGTTCAGGTCCACAAACGACATGTTCGGATCCATGTCATGGATGGATTTGCCCGCATCCTGTTCAACATGAATACGTTCGATCCGCACCAGACGGGCAACACCCGCGCCCATATCGACCAGCACTTCGCCTTCGCCCACAAGCGGGTGATAAAGCTGGCTGATCTGATAGCCCTGCGGCAAGTCCGGGTAGAAGTAATTCTTGCGATCAAAGGCGCTGACAAGGTTGATCTGGGCCTTCAGCCCTAGCCCGGTGCGCACCGCCTGTTCGATGCAATATTCATTAACCACCGGCAACATGCCCGGCATGGCGGCATCGACAAAGGCCACGTTGGAGTTTGGTTCGGCCCCGAACCGGGTGGACGCCCCGGAAAACAGCTTTGCCTGACTTGCGACCTGAGCGTGAATTTCCATCCCGATCACCAGTTCCCAATCGCCGGTCGCGCCCGAGATGATCTTGGGTTTGGGGGAGTCGTAGGTCAGGTCTAGCATGGGCCGCACTCTCGCAAGGTCAGTCTTTGCTGCGTTCTAGTGCAAATGCCCGGCAAGGGGAAATGGGTTTTCGCACCTTTCCATGTCGGCGGAACCTCGCCGCCCGGAAACCGGCCAGCTTGCCAAATCCGCCGCACAAGGCGCATAGGGCGCGCGGGGCCACAGAATTGGCTTCGTTACCTTCGGACATCAGAATGCGTTTTCCCGCTCTTTCCGCCCTTCTGGCACTTGCCCTTGCCGCTGGCTGCACCACGACCGCCACGTCCCAAGCTGTGCCAGAGATCGCCGCACGCTGGGACCATAGGCCCGAGGCCGCACGCTGGACCGCTGCGCAATACACTGCCCTTGGCGATGATGGCCGCGCAATGATCGAGACCGTGCCCGCCGATATCGACGCCTTTTGCCCCGGCTATGCCGAGGCCGATGAAAGCGGGCGCAAGGCGTTCTGGATCGGTCTGTTTTCTGGTCTAGCCTTCTATGAAAGCACATGGCGGCCCGACGCGGCGGGCGCGGGCGGGCGGTATCGCGGCTTGTTGCAGATCTGGCCGACCTCGGCGGAGTTTTATGGCTGCGACCTGTCGCATCCAAAGGGGCTGTATGACGGGGCCACGAATTTGCGCTGCGCTGTGCGTATTGCCGCACAAGCGGTCGAGCGCGATGGTGTCGTTGCCGGCAACCCCGGCAATTGGGGCGGCGTGGCCGCAGATTGGCCACCGCTGCGCGATGCGTCCAAGCGCCGCGATATCGCGGCCTACACAAGGTCCCTGCCGGCCTGCCAAGGTTAAGGCGTTCACCCTTTACTAACCCATCTTTGCCAAGATGGCCCGGAACGGGTGGAATCTGGCAGTATGGAACAGGCAAAGGTGCAACAGGGCGAGGACGCAACTGACCCGCTACTTCGAATGGCGCGGCGCAACCGGGTCAAAGCGGCGCAGCAGGGGGCCAGTTTCCAGGCCGCCCTGTCGCAAGCCTTTGGCCGGATGTGCGCAACATATCCGGGGCTTGACGGGGCGGTGACACAGGTCAACCGCAGGCGCATCTCTCTGGCGGAACTGGTCGAATTGACCGAACCGGGCATGTTCCTTTCGCTATTGGAAGGGCCGGGCGATGCGATGGGCATGGTCTGGCTTTGCCCTGTCACGCTCGCGGCCTTGATTGAAGCGCAAACAACCGGGCAGGTTATTCCCAGCGCCCATTCTGTAGGGCCCGTGCGGTTGCCCACACGGACCGACGCGGCGCTGGTCGCCCCGATGATCGATTCGTTCCTGCACCAGATGTCGCAGCGCTGCGCCGAACTGCCAGAGGCTGAAAGTGTCAGCGGCTACCTCTACGGTTCATTTCTGGACAATAGTCGCCCCATCGGCGTGGTTCTGGACGATGTCGAGTATGAGATCTTCAGCTTGCAGGTCGCTTTGGCGCAAGGCCGCGTCAGCGGCACATGGACGCTGGTTGTGCCGCGCCCCGCACCCGCCACCGCAATGGACCTGCCGGAAACGGCAGATTGGGAAAACCGCATGGCGAGTGCGGTCGAAAACAGCCCGGTCCGCCTGAATGCAGTTCTATGCCATTTCAAACTGACATTGAACGAGGCGCTGGCGCTAACCAAGGGCGATGTGCTGCGCGTGCCTGACAGTGCGCTCGAAACCCTTGGCCTGACGGCAAAGGGCGGGGCGCAGATTGCAACCGGGCGGCTGGGGCAAGCGCGCGGGTTTCGTGCGGTGCGGCTGATGACAGACCTAGGGACACACTCGCGCAACGATGCATATGCCGTACACACGCTGCGGCTGTCAAAACGCGCCGCAGAGCAGCCGCCAATAGGACCCGCGCCCGCCCCCTATGCGCCCGACACCGCGTCAGCGGTTCCATCAAATGCGCAAGAAAGCTGACGGGCCGCGCAGTTTCCCGCACGGCCCGTGATGATCTTGCCAAACGGCGCGTCAGTGTTTGCTTAGGTGTTCCAACATGGGACGAAACAGCTCGAGATTGTAGCCATATTGCGCAGGCACCGCGATCAACTCATCGACCGGGCGCGCGGCGGCTTGCGACATGGCCCAGACGATGGAAGACCGGTTGCCAGAGGCGCAATAGGCCAAGATTGGCCCCGGTTGCCCCGCAATCGCAGCACCCTGCGCGCTGACATTCTCCGGCGTGATCGCGCCGCCCACAACGGGGTTGACCACAAAGGTCATCCCCGCCGCTTCGACCGCCGCGCGAATTGCGTCGGCCTGAAACTCTGGCGGAACCTCCCCATCGGGGCGGTTGCAGATCACGGTCTTGAAACCGGCAGCGGCGATCTCGGCCGCCTCTTCCGCTGCAATCTGCGGCGACACGGCATAGCCGTCAGTCAACGGACGGATGTCCATAGGTCTCTCCTTTGGGTCAGGCGGCGGCGACTTGGTCGATCCGGGCGCGAATGGGGTTAGCAACTAACATACCCCCAACCATGGCAAGGATAAAGACGATCCCGCCTGTGCCGCCCCAGCTGAGCGACGCAATCGCCGGGCCGGGGCAAAGGCCCACCAAACCCCAACCCGCGCCGAACAGAACCGAGCCGATCACAAGGTTATGCCCAAGTTTCGGCTCTGGCGGCGCCGGGAAAGCCGTACCCACCAAAGATTGCGCGCGGAGGGTGGTGATATACCACGCCAGTGCCATGGGCAGGATCGCCCCACCCAGAACGAAGGCCAGTGTCGGGTCCCAATCGCCGAACACATCCAGCCAGCCTTGAACCTTGGTCGTGTCGGTCATGCCAGAGACAAGCAACCCGGCCCCGAACAGCCCGCCAGAGACAGCGGCAAGAATGGAACGTAACATCAGATCACCCCCAGAACATGGCGAAACAGCACCATCGCGATGCCGCCTGCCAGCAAATAGAAAACGGTCGCCACAATGCCCCGCAGCGAGAAGCGCGAAATGCCACACACCCCGTGGCCAGAAGTGCACCCATTCGCCAGACGGGTGCCAATGCCCACCAGCAGGCCCGCGGCAACCACCAAGACAAGGTTGTCAGAAATATGCGTTTCTACCTCGACATTATACAGCGGCAGCATCAGCGCCGGCACAACCACCAGCGCCGCCAGAAACGCCGCGCGTTCCTGCCAGTTCGATAGCCCGCTGCGATCGACAAGCCCGCCGATAATTCCGCTGGCGCCCATGATCTTGCCATTTCCCAATAGGAAAACGGCACCCGCCAAGCCAATCATAAGGCCCCCAACGAGGCCCCATACCCAATCCATTTCAATCATTTCGGTTTCCTGTTCGCGACTTCAGGGGCGTGCAGACATGGCCCGCACGCCAGTTGGTGATCTTGTCAGATCAGAGTTTGTTGACCGGCACTTTCAGATAAACGGTGCCGTTGTCTTCCGGCTCGGGCATTTGGCCCGCGCGCATATTCACCTGCAATGACGGCACGATCAGCTTGGGCATGCCCAGCTTTGCGTCGCGCGTGGTACGCATGGCGATGAAATCCTCGCGCGATTTGCCGCCACCAACATGGACATTCGCCGCTTTCTGCGCGCCAACCGTGGTTTCCCATGCGTAATGGTCGCGGCCCTCGGCCTTGTAATCATGGCCCACGAAGATGCGTGTCTGTTCTGGCAGCGCCAAAATCTTCTGCACGCTTTCCCACATGGTTTCGGCAGACCCACCGGGGAAGTCGCAGCGCGCTGTGCCGAAGTCGGGCATGAACAGCGTATCGCCCACGAAAGCCGCGTCGCCAATCACATAGGTCAGGCAAGCGGGCGTGTGACCGGGCGTGTGCAGCACATCGACACGGAGCTGGCCGATATGTATGCTGTCACCATCGCTGAATAATTGGTCGAATTGGCTGCCATCGCGCTGGAATTCGGTGCCTTCGTTAAAGACCTTGCCGAAGGTATCTTGCACGATCGTAATGTTGTGGCCAATCCCGATCTTGCCGCCCAGCTTTTCTTGCAGATAAGGCGCAGCAGACAGGTGGTCGGCATGGACATGCGTTTCCAGCAACCATTCCACGCGGTAGCCCTTGTCTTGCACGAAGGCGATGACAGCGTCCGCCGAGGACGTATCAGTGCGGCCAGAGGCATAGTCGAAATCCAGCACCGAATCTATGATCGCGCAAGACGATCCAGCCGGATCGCGCACAACATAGGTAATGGTGTTGGTGGCTTCATCAAAGAAAGACGTGACTTCGGGTTTCATGCTGACATCTCCAGTCTGGTTTCAGCAAATATAGGGTAAGTAAAATACATTGCAATAATCGAATGTATTTTATCTGCGCCGAACCCGCGACTGCATTTTACACACTTGCAGCAAAGAGCACGGCGGTTCTCGCAAAAAAATCGTCGCGCACCCCCGCCCGCTCGATCAGCACCTCGTGCAACGCACCGTCATATTCCACCAATTGCCCGCCCGGCCATGTGGCCATGCGCTGCCGAATGGCGGTTTGGCTCACAATCTGGTCCGCCGTGCCAAATCCGCACAGCGCTGGCAGGTTGGGTGCATCAAGCCGCTGAAGTGCTTGCATTTCACGCAAGGCTGCGGCCAGCCAACGGATAGAGGGCGCGCCAAGCCTCAACTCGGGATGCGCGCGAAGTTGGGCCTGCGCATGGGCATAGGCCTTGGCGTCCCTGGTCAGTTCATTGCGCTCGAAAGGGAAGTTCCAAAGTTCGAACTCCTCGCCCGCGCCGGGCACTTCCATCATGTCTTGCTTCAAGGCGCGCAGAAACGCGGCCAAGGGGGCGACGGCAGCAACCGTTGTGCGTGGCAGGGTCAGCCCCCACATCGGCGCGCTGAACGACACGGCACGGATGCCCAGACCGTTCATCAGCGCACGCAAAGCAATGCACCCGCCCATCGAATGGGCCAGCACGAAACATGGCGCCACGCCTTGCTTCTCAAGCCACGCCCAGAAGGCAAGAACATCCTTCTGGTAATCCGCGAAATCCGGCACATCCCCGCGCAAGGGAGCATCTGGCAACCGATCAGATAGGCCCTGACCGCGCCAATCTATGACCGCCACGTCAAAACCGCGTCCGACCAGTTCGGTCACGGCGCCCCCATATTTCTCAACCATCTCGGTCCGACCGGGAAAGACCGCGACCAAAGGTGCCTCCGCCCTGCCCCAGCGCGCGGCGCGCAACCGCACACCGTCACTGGCTGTCAGCCATTCCACGCAGGCAGGCGGGGGCGCGCCTGCAATATCGGCGTGAAAAGGAGCGCTCAACTCAGAGCGCTGCCCAGTTTCATCGCGGCGCCCATGCTGCCCTCGATCTTCAGGTTGCCCGACATGAAGGCCATGGTCGGGTTCACGCTTCCATCCAGAATGCCCCGGAACGTGTCGACACTGGCAATCATGGTCACATCGGCCTCGTCATCGCCTTCGCGCACGCCATCGGCATCGACCATGATGGATCCTTCGCCTTCGATCTGGAATTTCGCGGTGCCGTCGTAACCGCTGCCCAGCTTTTCGCTCAGGGCCTTGATGGCGTGGTCCAGAATGTCGCTCATGTGAATACTCCGAATTTGTGATCGTTGCGCGCTGGATTCGCAGCGCGGTTGCGTTACACTTTCACTATGACGGTTCGGATATCCATACTCAATCTTGTCGTGGCGGCAGCGCTTTTGGGCGCGGCGCCGATCCATGCACAGGACGCGCCAACGGACGACCCGCAAGTTTTGCTGGAGCGCTTGGCAGACCCGACGCAAGAACGTTGGCAACGGATCGAACGGCAAATCACGCGTATCTGGTCGCGCTCCGGCTCTGCCAGTGTGGATTTGATGCTGCAGCGCGGCCGTGACGCGATGCGTGAAGGCCAGACTGATGCGGCGATTGACCACTTCTCTGCCGTGATAGACCATGCGCCAGATTTTGCCGAAGGCTGGCACGCCCGCGCAACCGCGTGGTTCATGGCAGGGCGTCTGGGTCTAGCGCTGGCCGATCTGGAATATGCGCTGGCGCTGAACCCCAAGCATTTTCTGGCCATGATGGGGCTGGGGCGCATTCTGGAAGATTTCGGCCATCCCGACCGCGCGCTTGAAGTCATGCAGCGCGTGCAAGCTATACATCCGCACCGCGACGACGTAAAAGCCGCCGTGGAACGATTGGATAAGGCTGTGCAGGGCGTCAGGCTCTGACATCGCGAAGGGGCAAGGCCCATGAACATGCGCGCGAATGCGCGGGTGGTGGCGGTTCTGGGACCGACGAACACCGGCAAGACCCATTACGCGATAGAGCGCATGCTGGCGCATCGCACTGGCGTTATCGGCCTGCCGCTGCGCCTGTTGGCGCGAGAGGTCTATGATCGTATAAAAGCCCTGCGCGGACCCGACTGCGTGGCACTTGTCACGGGCGAAGAACGTATCGTGCCTGACCGCACCCAATATTGGGTCTGCACGGTCGAGGCGATGCCGCTGGAGATTGGGGCCGATTTCGTCGCCATCGACGAAATCCAGCTATGCGCCGACCCGGATCGCGGTCATGTCTTTACCGAACGCCTGCTTCACGCGCGCGGCTTGCATGAAACCCTGTTCATGGGGTCGGACACGATGCGCAGCGCAATCGCGGCACTGGTGCCGGGCGTGCAGTTCAACCGCCGCGAGCGGATGTCGAAACTCAGCTATACAGGTTCGAAAAAGTTAAGCCGGATGCCCGCGCGCAGCGCCATTGTGGGCTTCAGTGTTGAAAATGTCTATGCCATTGCCGAACTGATCCGCCGCCAAAAGGGTGGCTGCGCGGTCGTTATGGGCGCACTCAGCCCGCGCACACGCAATGCGCAGGTGGAACTCTATCAAAATGGCGATGTGGATTACCTTGTGGCAACAGATGCCATTGGGATGGGCCTGAACCTGGACATCAAGCATGTCGCCTTTTCGGCCACGCGCAAATTTGACGGGCGGCGCATGCGGGTGCTGAACCCCGACGAACTGGCCCAGATCGCAGGCCGTGCCGGGCGCTACCAGAATGACGGGTCGTTCGGCGTAACAGGCGAAGCATCCCCGCTGGATGACGAAGTAATCGAGGCAATCGAGAACCACCAATTCTTGCCCGTGCGCAAATTGCAATGGCGTAACACCAAGCTGGAATTCGGCTCGCCTAAACGGCTGCTTGATTCGCTGGAATTGCATACGAATAACGACTGGCTGACACGCGCGCGGGATGCAGATGATGTGGTCGCGCTGAAAAGCCTGCTGGTTCTGTCCGAAGTGCAGGACCGCTTGCGCGACCCACGCGATCTGCGGCTTTTGTGGGATGTCTGCCGCATTCCCGATTTTCGCGGCATCTCTCCGACCGAACATGCGTCTCTTTTAGGCCGCGTTTTCGAGTTTTTGCACGGCCCCGGTCGGATTGACCAGGATTGGCTGGCACGCAGCATCCAACGCATCGACCGCACCGAGGGTGACATCGACGCGCTGTCGAAACGGCTGGCCTATATCCGCACATGGACCTATATCGCGCAACGCAAGGCTTGGGTTGATGATGAAAAGCATTGGCGCGAGGCGACTCGCGCTGTAGAAGACCGGCTGTCAGACGCGTTGCATACGCGGCTGACGCAACGATTTGTTGACCGGCGCACCTCTGTGCTGCTGCGCCGGTTGAAGCAGAAGGAGAGCCTTGTGGCCGATGTGAACGACAAGGGCGAAGTTACGGTAGAGGGCGAGCTGATCGGCCGCCTTGAAGGGTTCCGCTTTAAGCAGGACAAAACCGCCAGCCCGGACGAGGCGAAGACGCTGCGTCAAGCCTCTATCGCGGCGCTTGTGCCGCTGTTCCATCTGCGCGCTGACACCTTCTACAACGCCCCCGATACAGAGTTCGATTTCACCGAACAGGGCGGGCTGATGTGGGGCAATTCCGCTGTCGGCAAGCTGGTGCGTTCGGAAGATGCTCTGCGCCCGCAGGTTGACGCCTTTGTCGATGACGAGGCTGGCGCCGATGTGGCCGACAAAGTGCGCCGCCGCTTGCAGCATTTCATCGACCGCAAGATCGCGGCGCTGTTTGAGCCTTTGCTGAACATGTCGCGCGACGAATCACTTTCGGGCTTGGCGCGCGGCATTGCCTTCCAGATGGTCGAGGCCATGGGCGTGATACCACGCGCCCAGATCGCAAATGACATCAAGGCGCTGGATCAAGATGCGCGCGGTATGTTGCGAAAGCACGGCGTGCGCTTTGGCCAATTCACCATCTTCATGCCAATGCTGCTGAAACCCGCGCCCACGCGGTTGCGTCTGGTCTTGCGCTCTTTGTATGAAGGGCTGGTCGAATTCCCCGAAAGCCCACCCCCCGGCCTTGTGACCATTCCGCACCTGACAGAAGTGCCAACGGCGCATTACACAATGGCAGGCTATCACCCGGCGGGCGCGCGGGCGATCCGCATCGACATGTTGGAACGCTTGGCCGACCTGCTGCGCGCCTGCGACAGCCGCGGGGGCTTCGAGGCGACGCCGGACATGCTGTCGATCACCGGCACCACGCTGGAGCAATTCGCAGACCTGATGCAGGGCTTGGGCTATGCGGCCGAAAAGGGCGCGCGGGAGAAGGCGAAACCTGTCACAGAGGGGCCGGTTGACGCGGGAACCGAACAGTCAGTGCCAGCAGATTCAAGCGGGGCGGAAGATGCAGCTGCCGACGTTGCTCCTGTCGGTTTTGAGCCCGCCGAAACCGCGCCAGTCGACGTTACCCCTGCCCAGGCCGAAGACACCCAACCTGTCGATGCAGAGACGCTGGAAGTATTCTATACCTTTACATGGGCTCCGCGCCCGCGCCGCGACACAAACCGCCCCGCGCGCAAGCCCGAGGGCGAGGGCCGCGGCCCGCGCAAGGCCGCAAAAGGTGGCAAACCCAAAGGGGATGGCCGCAAGGGTGGCAAGGGTGATGGCCGCAAGCCAGAGCGCGACAATCGCCCGCCACGGCCGGAGCCAAAACCGCAACGCATCGACCCAGACAACCCCTTTGCCGCCGCCCTTGCGGGGTTCAAGGCCAAGGATTGACGCGTGCCGGACACTCCCACGCCAGAAACCATGCGCGTGGACAAGTGGCTGTGGCATGCTCGATTCGCTAAAACGCGCACGGTTGCGGCGGGGCTGGTCAAGGCGGGCTTGCGGCTGAATGGCACGCGCATCGCCAAACCGTCAGCACAGGTTGCATCGGGCGACGTGCTGACGTTTGCCATCGGTCCACGGGTGCGAGTGGTCAAGGTGCTGGCCTTGGGCACGCGGCGCGGCCCGGCGCCTGAAGCCCAAGCGCTTTACGACGACCTGTCGCCACCCCCGCCGCCACCCGATTTATCGGCGCCCAAAGCCGCTGGCTCGCGCCCTGATAAACGCGACCGCCGCCGTTTTGCCGCACCTGCACCAGATCGGCTTGATTGATCCGGGTCACGGGTTTATGTCAACTTCACGCGACAGGTTCGCCCGCATGACAAATAGAAGGTATCGCCCCCATGACCTATGTGGTGATCGACAATTGCATCGCCTGCAAATACACCGATTGTGTTGAAGTATGCCCGGTGGATTGCTTCTATGAGGGCGAGAACATGCTGGTTATCCACCCAGATGAATGCATTGATTGCGGTGTGTGCGAACCCGAATGCCCTGCTGATGCCATCCGCCCCGACACCGAGCCGGATATGGACGAGTGGGTCGAGTTCAATCGGAAATATTCGGAAAAATGGCCGGTCATCATTACCAAGAAAGATCCGCTGCCGGATGCCGAAGCGCGCGACGGGGAATCTGACAAGCGCGAGAAATATTTCTCGGAAGCCCCCGGCGAAGGCGGCTAACGCGGCTCTAATCATACAGACGTGTAACGGATCTATTGCCAAGCCGCTTGGTTTTGCGGCGTTTTTGTGATATAGAATCGCATAATATGAACATGCTCTGCAGCGGCAGTCTTGCCAACTGCCGTTTTTTTGTCGCCAACGATTGGATGCTTCAGGAACCTTTCGTTCCTGTTGCAAACTTATGCGCCATGCGTCCGGGGCCTAGTGGGGAAAACCAGTATGACAAAAACGAAAAAATCCGAGTTTCGCGCGAATGAATATGTGGTCTATCCAGCCCATGGGGTTGGCCAGATCGTGTCCATCGAAGAGCAGGAAATCGCGGGGCTGAAGCTCGAGCTTTTCGTTATCTCGTTCGAGAAAGAGAAGATGACCCTTCGTGTGCCGACCAACAAGGCGGTTACCGTGGGCATGCGTTCGCTCTCGTCGCCCGAAATCGTCGACAAGGCGCTTGCCACTTTGAAGGGCAAGGCCCGTGTGAAGCGGGCTATGTGGTCGCGTCGTGCGCAGGAATATGAGCAGAAGATCAATTCCGGAGACCTGCTGGCGATTGCCGAAGTGGTGCGCGACCTGCATCGCAATGACGATCAGCGCGAGCAATCCTATTCCGAGCGCCAGCTGTATGAGGCCGCGCTGGAACGCCTGACCCGCGAAGTTGCCGCCGTTGCCGGTGGCGACGAAGTGATCGCGCAGAAGCAGGTCAACGACGTTTTGGTGTCTCGCGCCGCTTAAGGCCAACCGCCTTACCAAACAAACGCCCGCACCCACCCGTGCGGGCGTTTTGCGTGGTCGGGTGGGCTTGTCTTAAGCCGTCTGACTGGACTAAACACGCGCAACGCAGTCAAACTCTCGGAGATCGCAATGGCAGGCCATTCCAAATGGGCCAATATTCAGCACCGCAAGGGCCGTCAGGACGCGGTGCGCGCAAAGCTGTTTTCCAAACTGTCTAAGGAAATCACCGTCGCCGCCAAAATGGGTGACCCGGACCCCGACAAGAATCCGCGCCTGCGCCTTGCGGTCAAAGAGGCCAAATCCGTCTCTATGCCCAAGGACAATATCGAACGCGCGATCAAGAAGTCGCAGGGCGGCGATGCAGAGAGCTACGACGAAATCCGCTACGAGGGCTATGGCCCCGGCGGCGTTGCCGTGATTGTCGAGGCGATGACGGATAACCGCAACCGCACAGCCTCTAATGTGCGGTCGACCTTTTCCAAGAATGGCGGCAATCTGGGCGAAACCGGGTCGGTCGCGTTCATGTTCGACCGCATGGGCCGCATCGTCTACCCCGCAAGTGTGGGCGATGCCGACAGCGTCATGCTGGCCGCGATTGATGCCGGGGCCGATGACGTGGAAAGCAGTGATGAGGAACATGTCATCTGGTGCGCAGATTCCGACCTGAGCGCCGTCTCGACCGCTTTGGAAGAGGCTTTGGGCGAAGCAGACAGCACCAAACTGGTCTGGAAACCGCAAACCACGACAGAACTAGATCTGGAGGGTGCGCGGTCGCTGATGAAACTGATCGACGCGCTGGAAGACGATGATGACGTCCAGAACGTGACCGCGAATTTCGAGGTCTCGGACGATGTGATGGCCGAGCTTTAAGCGTTCGGGGTGCCGGTCAGGGGGCTGGCACCGCACGCTTTGCCTGTTTGCGCAACACGGCCTCGCGCCATGTAATGAACAGGACAGAGGCCATGATGACCATGCCGCCCAGCACCACGAACAGGTCCACCGGTTCGGCAAAGACAATAGCCCCGATCACCACCGCCCAAACGAGTTGAAGAAATGTCACCGGCTGTGTGACGGTGACAGGGGCCGCTGCAAAGGCGCGGGTCATGGCGTAATGCCCGGCCGTGGCGAAGGCGGCGACGCATAGCAGCCCCAAAAGCTGCGCGCCCGTGGGCGGAACCCAAACGGCATAGGCCAATGGGGCCAAAACCACAGTTACCGCGACCGACAGCATGGCCACGACAACGCTGGCGGAAACCTGCCCGCTCATCCGTTTGGCCATGAGGTAAGAGGCCCCGAAAAAGAGTGCTGTGCCCAACATCGCCAGATGACCGCTCGACACCTCGCGCAGACCGGGGCGTAATATGATCAACGCCCCCAAGAATGCTACGAACACCGCCAGAACCCGCCGTAAAGCCAATTTCTCACCCAGAAACAGCGCCGCACCCAGCGTGACATAGATAGGGGTTAGGTAATTCATGGCCGTGACCTCTGCCAAGGGGATCTTGGTCATGGCATAAAACCACAGTGCCACGCCCAACCCATGGATCACGCCACGCGCAGCGAAAAAGCCAAGCGCCCCGCGCGAAGGGCGGATGCCTCGCAAGGCGGGCCACATCGGGATCAGGAAAACCAGCCCAAGCAGGTAGCGCAAAAAGGCTTGCTGTGCGGCAGGAAGATCATCACCAAGGTATTTGACCAGTGCCGTGACCGCAACAAAGCACAAGCCCGTCAAGAACATCCAGAACATACCCACCAAAGGGCGCGACTCGGGCACAGTATTTATCATGTGTAATAAATGACATGCAGTGCTCCGCCGCGCAACTGTCGCAGCGCTCGCATTGATACCTAAGGCTTACGACCCAAAGCCTTGGATCAAACCGATTCAGTTGCCGCGCAAAGCTGTTCGTTCACAAGTTGCGTGAATTCCGCAAGAGAGAACGGCTTGCCGATGAAGACTGCTTTGCCAAAGTTTGATTGAGCCGCCACGCGACTATCTTCCGCATAGCCCGACATAAAGACAATTGGTGTGCAGGGAAATCGGTCGCGAATCTCGGCAACCCATGCGGGGCCATCTAGCCCGGGCATGATCACATCCGTCACTATAATGTCAGGGCGGATAGTGGGGTCTTCCAGAAAGGCCAATGCCGTTTCCGCGCAATCAGCTTCAAGGACCCGATGCCCCTGCAATTGAAGCGCGCGGGAAGCAAAGGACCTGACCGGGGCTTCATCTTCGACAAGCAGCACTGTGCTGCGCGCAGCAGTGGCCGTACCTGCTCTTGGTGACGTTGCCGTTGTGACGGGTGCCGAAGTTGCAGTCTGGGCCGCAAAATAGATGGAGAAAGTCGTCCCCTGCCCTTCTTCGCTATCTACGAAAATATATCCGCCAGATTGTTTGATGATCCCGTAGACAGTAGACAGGCCCAGCCCGGTGCCTTCGCCTTGCCGCTTGGTGCTGAAGAACGGATCGAACGCCTTCGATTTCACGGCAGGCGACATGCCAACACCTTCGTCACGCACCCGAATTACCGCGTATTCACCTGGTGGGACGATCGCTCGATCACGAGATAATCCGTTCGGAAGGCTGCTATGCTCGGTCTCGATAACAACTTCTCCGCCCATCGGCATCGCATCACGCGCATTGACAACGAGGTTCATAAGAACCTGCTCGAATTGCCGTTTATCCGAGCGGATCAACGGCATTTCGGAACCGTAGCGTAACGTGAGCGTAACACGCTCACCCACCAAGCGATTCAGCAGATGGATGGCATCCGCCAACAGGTCATGCAGATCCAGTGTTTCGAATTGAAGCGTTTGCTTGCGCGAAAAGGCCAGCAACTGACGCACCAAGGCTGCGGCGCGATTGGTATTTTGCTGGATTTGCATCAGGTCCGGGTAGTCAATGTCACTGCGGTCATGGCGCAGCAAGATCAGGTCGCAATGCCCAGAGATGGCGGTTAGAAGGTTGTTGAAATCATGCGCGACACCACCGGCCAATTGTCCAATGGCCTGCATTTTCTGGCTTTGTGTGAACTTGGCTTCCAAGGCTTTGAATTCTGTCGCGTCATGCATGATGGCCAGCAGATCACCCTCGGTGCCATAAGGCCGCAAGGTCACCTGTAAGAATCGGTCGCCAGCCGGATTAACCGCGCGCAAGACTTCGGTGGCTGTGGCAAGCCGACCGCTGCGCAGATCGGCCAGCCATTCCGACACCGGGCGCCCCAACCCTTCAAGAAGGTCGCAAATGCGAGGCGCGCTGCCGGGCTGCAAACGCAAAAGACGCTGCATCTCGATATTGAACCACAAGAACCGGGCATCGGGGGCAACGAGCCCAATCGCGACAGGTAGATGCTGCAGGGGTTCAAAGTCACCCCCATCAGGAGCAGCATCAATGGCCTGCTGCAACACGACAAGTGTTTCGCCTGCCGCGTCAGAGGGGACCCGAATTGCACGATACTGGGCAGGGCCAAATCGGGTTCGAACTGAGCCGAGAACGCCGAATTGTGGCAAAGGAAGTTCGAACAGGTCGGACATTCGCCGCGGTCTGGGGCTATCCGGTTCGATAAGACGTTCGGAGCAATATGTAATTTTGCCGGATGGTTCGGTCTGGACGATCTGGAAGGGCAAGTTGTCGCGTGGGTCGACGGCTTTGTCGGAATTTACCTGCCAAAGAAATCGGCCATGGCCGACGGGTCGGACCGTGGCATGCCAATCACATCGGATGAGTGGAACAATGTGATTTGCCAATCCCTTGGCATCGGCAATTTCATGCAATCTGGTCGCCAGCGCAGACGGGTCAGCGGCAAGCCCCACAAGCACCCGAGAGATGGGACCGCCGAGCGTTGCGCCGTCCACAGCACGGGACGGGTCGCTGATCCATAGGATACGGTTTGTCCCGGCATCCACCAAGAGAATCGTGTCATCGGTTGCGGCGTACAGAGCTTTGAAAATGGAGATGTCTCGGGCCAATCGGCGCTGCGCGATGAGCGCCGATACGCCCATTGCCACCCCAGAAAGCAACGTAGAGCCGCCAGCGACGGACAAAAAGATCTGCGACAGCGCTACGTGCGGCAATGCTTGCCCCGCGAAGATGAGCGCCAACCCCAGTAGCGAAACCGCAACGACAGACTTTGGGCGGACACCTTTCGTGGTGACCGTTATAGGGTCAACTATATCTTCAAAACGGGAGATGGCCACACGATCCTCGATTGCTGCTGAACGGATCATGCCGGCAAAAGGTTAACTACACTTTAACCATCAAGACCAAGATTGCAACCTAAAGATGTTTTAACTCGCCTTAAGAATGAGCGCCACGAAAAATCCGTCACCACCCTCAAGAGGTGTGAAATGGCGCTGCCAGAGCAGCGTGGCACAGGCCGTCTGGTCAACGAATGCGGCGACTTGCAGATCGTTTTCAACGCCGAACATAGAACATGTTGCATAGGCAAGGTGGCCCCCGGGGCGCACTTGCTCCCACGCCTCGGCCAAGATTTGCGCTTGAAGCTCTTGAAGCTGCACCAATCGCGCCGGTGTCAGCGCCCATTTCCCCTCTGGCGCGCGCCGCCATGCGCCGCTTCCCGAACAAGGCACATCTGTCAGAACAAGATCAAACAGCCCATTCGGTTTATTTTGCAGCGCAATATTTGCCTGCGCGCGGGCTGCGCGGTCTGGCAAGTCACGCATTCGGGCGGGGTCTGCATCATGCGCGGTCACATCGGCCCCGCGCGCGGCCAAGGCCAGCGCCTTGCCACCGCCGCCCGCGCAATAGTCTAGAACACGCCGTCCTGTCAGCTCTGGCAAAGCCGCAATCACCGCCTGAGAGGCTGCATCCTGTAACTCGATCAGTCCGGTCTGAAACGCTTCGGATTGCCGCACGCGGCGGGCGTTTTCGGTTACCAAAAGCGCGGTTTTCGCCAAGGCGACCGGCTGGGTCTCGATCTCGTCTTGCACAAGGCTTTGCGCGGCCTCGGGAACACTTGTACGGGCGATGTTGACTCGTAAATATATCGGTGCGCGCTGCCGCATGGCGCCGAGCACGGCATCGGCGCGCGCGCCCAAGGCGCTGTCCAGCAACGGCAAAACCCAACCGGGACAATCAAGCGCGACGGCGCGCGGCATTTCGGCGGGGTTCGCGGCGTCAGCATCATCCAAAGGTGCAGGCGCATAGCCCTGCCCAGTGAACAAGATGGCAGGGTCGGTCCCGGCATCGCGCAGCAGGCCCAAAACCAGGCCGCGCCCGTCGGCCCGCCCGCCAAGATGCGCGAAGGAAAGTTTGCAACGGAGACAGTCGAACACATGGTCGCGGATCGCTGCGCGGTCCTTCGACCCGGCAAAGCGGTTGGCGCGTGCCCAGTTGGTCAGCACCTGCTCAGCGGGTTTGCCCGCCAGGATGGTATCGAGGATCTCTATCGCGGCTTGCAGCCGGGCGGCGGGGGTCATGCCACGGGCTTATTGGCAACCGGCGGTCAGTTGCTCGTAGCGGGCGACCAGCCAGTTGGGCGCATCGGTCGGCACTGCGTCATTCAGATTGCCGGAAAGCTGGCTGAAGACCGCGGCAGAGCGCGAATTTTCCACAATCTCGACCGAGCCGGGCGGCACGGCGCGATCAAAGACAAGCAACGCCACCGCGACCAGCAAAATACCGCGAACCACGCCAAAGAAGAAGCCAAGCCCTTGGTCAATCCCGCCCAGCGCAGAGTTGCGAATGAAAGATGAAAACAGCGGAGTAAAGAGCGAGGCCAGCACCAGCGCCAGCGCGAAAACAGCCGCAAAGGCCGCGATCACGGTCAATTCGCAGCTATCGCCCAAAAAATCGCCCAAATAGGGAATTTCGCGCACCAAAGGTTGTGCGGCGGGGGCCAGCATGAAGGCCAGGATTGCCGCCACGATCCAGCCAATAATGGCCAACGTCTCGCGCACGAAGCCGCGCGAATAGGCCAGAATGCCCGACACGATGATGATGACGGCGACCCCTGCATCGACCAGTGTAAACGCGTCCATGACCTTACTCCTGCTGTCGCGGATTATCCCGCGCCGAAAACTTGTCCAACCACCTGTGCCAGATCGGGCATCTGGGTCAGCCGCATGCCGCCCAATTCGATGGGCTTTGAAAGGCTTGGGCCGATAGCTGCGCTAAAACCAAGTTTTTGGGCTTCTTTCAACCTGTTTTCGGTCTGCACCACAGGGCGCAACGCCCCCGACAGGCTGATTTCGCCGAAAACCACGGTTTCGGGCGGAAGTGCATGATCTTCGCGCGCAGAGAGAAGCGCACAGGCCAGTGCCAGATCGGCAGCGGGTTCCATCACGCGCATGCCGCCTGCGACGTTCAGGAACACATCCATGCCCGCAAACGGAATGCCGCAACGCGCTTCCAGCACCGCCATGACAGTCGACAGCCGCGCGCTGTCCAGCCCGACCACAGTGCGCCGCGGAGTGCCTAAGGGGGAGGGCGCGACCAACGCCTGAATTTCGGTCAGCACGGGCCGCGTGCCTTCCATGCCTGCGAACACGACCGATCCGGGCGCAGGTGTGCCGCGTTCGGACAGGAACAGCGCCGAGGGGTTGGCAACCTCTGCCAACCCTGCGCCCGTCATCTCGAATACGCCAATCTCATCGGCGGGGCCGAAGCGGTTCTTGACCGCGCGCAGAATTCGGAACTGGTGGCCGCGTTCGCCTTCAAAATAGAGCACGGTATCCACCATATGCTCGACCACGCGGGGCCCAGCGATCTGGCCCTCCTTGGTGACATGCC
>CAYNWX010000047.1:0-3098 GCA_964401005.1 uncultured Natronohydrobacter sp. | reverse complement strand
GAAATAGAGCGCTGCCAGCAGCAATCCGGGCATGAGTGCTGCGATGAAAACTGTCCCTACCGGCACGGAGAGCAGGTCGGACATGATGACCAGCATGATTGAGGGCGGGATCAGAATGCCCAACGTGCCCGAGGACGCGATTGTCCCTGTGGCCAGTGGCATGGAATAGCCCGCTTTCATCATGACCGGCAGGGCCATCAGGGTAATCATGACCACCGATGCGCCGATAATGCCCGTGGTCGCGGCCATGATCGTGCCCATCAGCGTAACCGACAGCGCCAGACCGCCGGGCACCCGGCGCAGCATGACTTGCAGCGCATAAAGCAGGTCACGCGCGGCGCCGGATTTTTCCAGCATGGTGCCCATGAAGGTGAACATGGGTATGGCCACAAGGACCAGGCTTTCCATTGTCCCCCCGTATATGCGCAGGGGGATCAGGGTTAGCTGTTGCAAGCGGAACGTGCCCGCAAGGTCGCCCAACACGGCGAACAAAAGCGCCACACCGCCCAGAATGAACGCGACCGGGTAGCCGCTGAACAGCAGGACCGCGAGCACCGCGAACATCACAAGCGGCAAGTATTCGATCAGGAATTCCATTATCTCTGTCTCTCCGCTCAGGCGTGTTTCGCGTCAGCAGAGGTATCATCCTCTGCCGGGGCGGGGTTCTGGTGGCTATGGGCGTAATAGTTGGACCGCGCGCGCAGGCTGGGCGGGCCGAACAGGTAAACGACGCATTTCAGCGCAACCGACATGCCCGCCAGCGCGATCAGCGCAAAGCCGAAAGGCAGCATGGCCTTGATGATGAAGCGGTTCGGCAGGCCCGTCGTCGCGGCAGAGCTTTCGCCGATCGTCCATGAGCGCATGGCGTTTTCGATGCCGTAATTCATAACGACATAGCAGTAGGGCACCATGAACAGGATCGCCCCCAGAAACTCGATCCAGACGCGGGTGCGCGGCTTCATCGTGTCGCGCACCAACTCGATCCGCACATGCGCATCTTGGATATAGCCATAGCCCAGCACCATCAGGAACAGCGCGGCATGCAAGTGCCATTCCATTTCCTGCACACGGGTGGAACTGAAGAACTTGTACCAGTCGGTATTGGTCCAGCTTGAATCAAACCCAAGATACTGACGCTGGATCACATCATACATGATGGCGAAAATCAGCACGCTGAACAGCACCACCGCAGAGGTGATGCCCACACGGGTCAGGAATTTGGCAAGCCCGTCGCTTGCTGCCAACAGGTTCTGAAACAACAGCAGCCTACCACGCGCCATGCCGAAAACCAGAATCGCCAGCAGCAGCACCGTAACCCCGACCATCAGATAGGTCGCATAGGGCGAAAATGCCTCGTAATAAGCCATCAATGCTGCGGCATCTTCGTCGCCACGATTAGCAATGCGGCGCAACCCGTTGAATTCGCGCGTGCTAAGCGAAAATGGCTGCGCGAACATGATCCCGAACCAGCCCAGAACGCTTGCGGCGGCGAACGTGCCGGGATTGCCTTGCAGCACCGCCGCGCCAATCAGCGAGCCGATCATAACCGCAAGCGTGGGCAGGATCTCGTTGGAGCTTGCGGGCAGAACGCTCAGCCAGAAGGCGGCTGCCAATGCGAGCACCGCCAATGCGGTCCCGGTCAGTTCCCTGATAGCCATATGACGACTCCGATTTCTTCTGCGAAAAAGCCGCGCGCACCACAGCGGGTGTGCGCGGCGCGAAGCTGGCCCGTCGGGCCAGCTCGCCTGTGCTTATTTCAGATAACCCAGATTACCCCAGACCGAGTAATTCTCGCGGAATTCGGTGTAGCTTTCATAGACGCGGGCGAAATCGGGGTCATTGGCGGATTCTTCCGCAGCCACTTCCAGCCATGCCGCTTCCAGTGCGGTCAGCAATTCATCCGACAGGGTGTTGATGTTCACACCATTGGCTTCCAGCTCTTGCAGGGCCGAGAATTGCAGCGCTTCGCCTTCGGCCAGACCGAAAGCAAGGTTCGCGTCACACACGGTTTCCAGCTTGAACTGGGTGCTTTCGTCCAGGCTTTCCCACAGATCAAGGTTCATCATCAGGTCGAACAGCGTCGATTGCTGGTGCCAGCCGGGGAAATAGTATTCGCTGGCCACCTGATAGAACCCAAGGTTCAGGTCGATCGCGGGCATCGAAAATTCGGTTGCATCAATCGTGCCCAGTTCCAGCGCCGGGAAGATGTCGCCAGCGGCCAGAAGCTGCGTGGACACGCCCATCTTTTCCATGACTTTCGCGCCCAGACCGAAGAAACGCATGGTCAGGCCTTGCAGGTCTTCGGGGCTGTTGACAGGGGCGCGGAACCAGCCAGCGGCCTCGGGCGCGATCACGGCGCAGGGCAGCGATTTGATGTTGTTCGGTTCATACAGCTCGTCCAGGAACTCCTGACCGCCGCCGAATTTCATCCATGCCAGATATTCGCCAGCCTGCGGGCCAAAGGGAACGGCGGCCAGAAGCTGAAGCGCGGGCACGCGGCCAGCCCAGTAACCGGGGGTGGACCAGCCAGCTTCGACAGCGCCGGTGCCGACGGCGTCGAACACTTCCAGCGCAGGAACAATGGCGCCCGGTTCCTGAAAGACCAGTTCAATCTCTCCATCGGTGATCTTGGTTACCTGCTCGGCAATGCGCTTGCCCAGCGTGCCCAGCTGCGGCAACGAGCCGGGATAGGTCGATTGCAGGTTCCAGGTCTCCGCCTGCGCGGTCCCGGCGATCAGGCCAGCGCACAGCGCGGTCGTGGTCAAAAAGGTCTTCATGTCGGTTCTCCTCCACCGTTGATGCTTTTTTTGTATCGCTATCCAGTCCCGGACAGCGCTTCAGGTCAAGCAGAGAGTGCCATGGTTGGTGATTTTCTTGCGCCAAAAGCAGCAAGTCAGTGCCTCACCACGCCTCCCTCCCTGCCTTGGTAAAATGAACTTACCAATTTAGGCAAGGAAAAAATCCCTGCGACGGGCTGTCGCAGCTAATTAAACGCAAGCCCGCGCTTGGGCGCAGGGTTTTCCATATTGCCAGAGCGAATTGACGTTCCGCACCCTGCGCGCCATGGTCTGCCTATGTCATTCGGTCCGATCACGCGC
>CAYNWX010000046.1:0-8156 GCA_964401005.1 uncultured Natronohydrobacter sp. | reverse complement strand
CGGGGCAGCCGCGGGGGCTGCGACAGGCGCCTCTGCGTCAGCCACGCTTTCACCCTCTTCAACCAACACGGCGATGGGGGTGTTGACCTTCACGCCTTCGGTGCCCGCTTGCACCATGATCTTGCCGATCACGCCTTCATCGACGGCCTCGAATTCCATCGTGGCCTTGTCGGTTTCGATCTCTGCCAGAATGTCTCCGGCAGAAACGGTATCGCCTTCCTTCACCAGCCATTTGGCCAGAGTGCCTTCTTCCATCGTCGGAGAGAGGGCGGGCATCAGGATTTCGGTTGCCATATGTCTAACCCTCCACTCAAGCGGTCTGCGGCACTTCAGCCGCGTAAATATCGGTCCAGAGTTCTTCGAGCGCAGGCTCCGGGCTTTCCTTGGCGAAATCGGCGGCCTCGTTGACGATGGCTTTGATCTCTTTATCGACCGCTTTCAAATCGTCCTCGGTCGCGTGTTTGCCTTGCAGCAGCAATTCGCGGACATGCTCGATGGCGTCGCGCTCTTCGCGCATTTTCTGCACCTCGTCACGGGTGCGGTATTTCGCGGGGTCAGACATCGAGTGGCCGCGATAGCGATAGGTCATGATTTCAAGAATATACGGGCCTTTCTTGGCGCGGCAATGCGCCACCGCCTTCTCGCCCGCTTCTTTCACGGCCAGCACATCCATGCCGTCCACTTCTTCGCCCGCAATGCCGTAAGCGGCACCGCGCTCCCAGAGCGACGGCGATTTGGTCGCGCGCTGCACGCTGGTGCCCATGGCGTATTTGTTGTTCTCGATCACGAAGATCACGGGCAAGGACCACAACATCGCCATGTTATAGGTCTCATAGACTTGGCCCTGATTGGCCGCACCATCGCCGAAATAGGCGAAGGTCACGTTATCGTTTTCCTTGTACATGTCGGAAAAGGCCAGACCCGCGCCCAGCGGCACCTGTGCGCCGACAATACCGTGGCCGCCGTAGAAATGCTTTTCGCGGCTGAACATGTGCATAGAGCCGCCTTTGCCCTTGGAATAACCGCCCTCGCGACCGGTCAGCTCTGCCATCACGCCCTTCGGGTCCATCCCGCAGGCCAGCATATGACCATGGTCGCGGTAGGACGTGACGCGCTTGTCGCCCTCTTTCGCGGCGGCTTCCAGCCCGACGACCACGGCTTCCTGCCCGATATAGAGGTGACAGAACCCGCCAATCAGGCCCATGCCATAAAGCTGGCCCGCTTTTTCCTCGAACCGGCGGATCAGCAGCATGTCGCGGTAATAGCCCAGCAATTCCTCTGCCGAGACGTTGGATTTGGTTGTCGCTTTGCGTGTCGCCATGCTCAGCCACTCCTCCCGTAATGACAATAGTTCAACGTTAAACAACCCTGTAACGCAAAACTTTTTTGGTTGCGAGGGTTTTATAGCAAGGCTGCCATGCATGGGGTGCAAGCCGAGGGGCGAGGCGGATGTGCCCGCGCAATCCATCGGCGGATAGAATATCTGTTATTCCACAGCTGTGATTGCTCATGTGTTAAGTAATCTTGCGCAGGCGTATTCTTTTGATATTGTGCAACCTATAGGTGCATTCCGCCGAAGTTGTTTCTTTTTGCCAAACCCAACCTAGCAGGAGGATCAACTGTGCAGGAATATTGGAACATAGTGTTCAAAGCTGCCCCGCGGCCGCGCTGGTTTTTCGTTATGCGCCCCGAAGCCGCGATGGCGCATGCCGCCATGCCGCGTCATCAGCGCGAACTGAATGCCTGGCGCATGGCGCTGGCTTTGCAGATTGACATGGTTGATGCGATCAAGTCCGGCGCCATGACACGCGATGCGCCGCTTGATCTGTTGCAATCGATCACGCGGCGTTGTGCAGCCTGTCACCACACTGATAAGTGCCTTGCCTTGTTGGTCCAGTCTGGCGATCACATGCAGGCTGCACCCGAATTCTGCCGGGTTAAAAACCGGCTGATGGCGTTGGCGACGCGGGGTGAAGGTCAATCTACTCGGCAAGATCGGGCGTCATGACCAGCATGTCTGTCGGAGGTGCGCGCATCAAGTCGCGCGCGTAATTGCCCAGCCGTGATTTATCCCGCCCGGAGCCGCTGCCGATGACCAGTAGATCGGGGCGCCATTCGTCCATGCGGTAGCGCAGCACTTCATGCACGCCCCCCGGAACGATTTCGGGCAAAGGCATGCCGGGGGGCAGGTCGGAAAGCTTCATGAAGTCGTCGCGCTGTTGCATGGCGGCGGTCAAAGCTTCTGCGCGGGCCGCTGGATTTACCGTCGGCGCATAAGCGAGGGCGTGGATCGCGTGAAATTCTGCATCCGGCGCAAGACTTGCCGCCACCCGAAGCCCTTGCACGCTGATCGGGTCGAAGCTCAGCGCACCAAGAACCCGTTGATAGGGTTTGATCGGATAGCTTTGTGCCACCAAAACCGGGCAGTTCACGCCCAAGGTAATCCGCTCCATCGTGGTCATGCGCAGCGTGTCTAGAACCCGGCGTTCGCGGTGAAGGCCGAGCACAACCAGACTGGCCCCAAGCGATCTTGCCAGTTCTGCAATCGCATCCGAAGGGTTTCCATCGACCATAAACAGGTCATCTGCCCGCCCGCCATGCTGAACCAGCGCTGCGGCAAGCTCATCTGGCGCAGTCTGGGCCAGCCTAAGGCGAAAGCGTGAGCGCGAGGGTTTGCGCACATGCGCCAGTGCAAGCCGCGCGCGCCAGTGATGCGCCACAAGCTCGGCCCGGTCGAGCACTGCGCGCGAGCGGTCGGTGCCATCGGTGGCGGCCAAGATCAACCGACCTGTCATGCTTTTCGTTTGGCAGCCATCGCTTGCGCGACCGCCTCGGTATCTGGAAGTTCAGGCGCGAAATGGGCGCGCTGGTTCAGTTGCGGAAACCGCTCTGACAGGTCGCGTGCAAAGGCATCCGGCAGTCGCGCAACCGTTGCGCGAGAGACTAGAAGGCTTTCGACCGGCACGCCCTCGGCATAGATGATCTGGTGATCCTGAAACACCAGCGCGTGATAGGTCACAAAGCCGCCCTCGCGCTGCTGCACGCGCGCACCATCGACTAGGTAGCGCGCTTGTACCAGCGCCTCGGACCGGCCATTCGCGGTCAGCCCGCCGCGCTGATAGAGGAAAATACGCTGCAAAGGGCCGACCACAAGAGGGCCCAGATTGCCCAGCATCCCCGCAGGCAGACGCACGGGCGCAAACAGACCCACCGCGCGCACCGTGATCTTGCCCACCCATAGAAGCGGTTGCGCCCCGTTGTCGCGGGTCAGAACGTATTGCCCGGCCTCGAGCGTTTCGATTGGCACAAGCTGCCCGTCACCGGCCATGATACGAGTGCCCGCGCAAAAACTGCCCAGCACAAGCTGTGATAGGCGCAGGCGGGTTTGGCCGGGATCTATGCCGATCAGCGCATAGCGCGCATCCCGCCGCAGCGGGGAGAGGGGTAGCAAGCAAACCCGCGCGCCAACATCCAGCAGCAGCGCATCGACCATCTCATTGTCTTGGGCCATCAGCCGCAATTCGGCCAAGACCGTGACCGCGCCATTGAGCGGGTCTGGATGCGGGTCATGCGCGACGCTAATGCTGTCTTCGGACACGTCAATGCGAACGGTCCGAGGGGTGGCATGGTCGACCAGCTGGTAAATGTCGCCCGAACATAGCAGGTCCGGCGGGCCTAATGGCTCGCCCTCATTGATGCCCCAGAAGGCCCGCAACGCTGTTGCATCGAAAATTTCGCAATCGAAATGCGTCATGCCGTGTTTTACCCTTGGGCGCAGACAGAATGCGCCTTCCCCAAGGGTAAGTTAGCGCAACATCCCCCGCGCTCCAATGGGGGAAGTGTCGCGGCTTCTGGTGCTCATCTTGCCCGCGTCCAGACGGATTCGCGGCAAATGCCCATTACGCAGCCCGACACGCCCAGTGAGTTGCCGCGCAATTCCATCTTGGCGCTGTAGGTTTTGCCGCGGTCAGGGGCGTAGACCTTGCCGTCGCCATAGCTGCCATCGCCTTCGGGCACCATGTCCCAGACAATCGCACGGCCGATATTGTCGGACGGGATGGGCTGTCCATTTGGTCCAAACGCCGCAACCAGCCCGCCGCAGATGCGGCCATTGGAACAGGTCTGCATCTGGACATGGCCGAAATTGCCATTGTCGTCGGGTTTGGTTTTCCACAGGCCGTGGCTTGGGTCTGCCAAGGTCGGGGTGGCCATCAGGGTCAAGGCCACGAAGGTTGCAAGGGTTGTGCGCATGATGTCTCTCCTCCCAAAAAGACGCAGCGTCGAGTGAAACGCACCGGCGCGGGCTTGGGCAAGCAAGACCTAGGGTCAAGCGACGCAACGTCATAAAAAACGGGGCCAGAACGGCCCCGTTTTATTGTTGTATGCGGATCGGTCAGCGTGGTTCCGACATCAGCCCACGTATCAGCGCGTAGCACGCCAGAAGCAACACGATCGCAAAGGGCAAGCCGGTCGAAACGGATGCCGCCTGCAACGCCACCAGACCCCCGCCCAGCAACAAGGACGCGGCAACCAGCCCTTCGAAGATCACCCAGAACACGCGCTGGCTGACCGGGGCATTGATCTTGCCACCCGCCGTGATCGTGTCGATCACCAACGACCCGGAATCGGACGAGGTGACGAAGAACACGATCACAAGAATGATCGCCAGCACAGAGGTGATGCCCGCCAGCGGCAGTTCCGACAGCATGCCAAACAGCGACAATTCGGGCACGTAAGAGTCGATGACGTAGCCGAACACCGCCGCTTCCGAGGCGCTGTCGATCAATTGCTGGATCGCGGTGCCGCCGAACGTGGTCATCCAGATGGCCGATGCCAGCGTCGGGATAATCAGCACGCAGGTGATGAATTCGCGCACGGTGCGGCCCCGGCTGACGCGGGCGATGAACATGCCCACGAACGGCGACCAGCTGATCCACCACGCCCAATAGAACGCGGTCCAGCCTTGACGGAAGCCGTCATCTTCACGGCCCACCGGGTTCGACAAGGCCACCACTTCGCTGAAATAGGCGCCGATATTGCCGAACAGGTTGCCCAGCAGAACCAGCGTCGGGCCAACTAGCAGCACGAAAACCATCAACAGCAGGGCAAGGCCCATATTGATTTCCGACAGGATCTTGACGCCGCCATCCAAGCCGCGCAGCACCGAGATCAGCGCCATTCCGGTGATGATGGCGATCAAGACCAACGAGGTGGTGATGCTTGTGCCTAGTTCCGGCATGTCCAGCACGAAGCCCAGACCCGCCGAGGCCTGTTGCGCCCCAAGGCCAAGCGACGTGGACAGGCCGAAAATCGTCGCAAATACCGCCAGAATGTCGATGATATGACCCGGCCAGCCCCAAATCCGCTCGCCAAAGATTGGGTAGAAGATCGAGCGCACTGTCAGCGGCAAGCCCTTGTTATAGGCAAATAGCGCCAGCGACAGCGCCACGATGGCATAGATCGCCCAAGGGTGCAGCCCCCAGTGGTAGATGGTCGAGGCCATGGCCAGCCGCCGCGCGGATTCGACCGTTTCGGGGTCGGCCAGCACACCTTCGACAATGCCAAGTGACCCGCCCAGCGGGTTATCTCCCCACGGGGTGCCGAAATAATAGACCGGCTCCAGAACGCCAAAGAACATCAGGCCAATGCCCATGCCCGCGGCGAACAGCATCGCAAACCAGCCTAGATAGCTGTAATCAGGGGTTGCCTCGACCCCGCCGATCCGCACCTTGCCCAAGGGCGAGATGAGAATGCCAAGGCAAACGATCACGAACACATTGGCCGCGCTCAGGAAAAACCAGTCAAAGGTAGAGGTCAGAAACCCGCGCATCGCGCCAAAAGCCGGGCCAACCTGGGTTTGGAACATTAGCGTCAGGATAACGAAGGCCACCACGACAATGCCGGAAATGGCAAAGACAGGGTTATGAATGTCCAGCCCGAACGGGCCGATCTTGGGGGTAATGTTGTCTTGTCCAATCTCGTAATCTGTGTCGATGACTTCGGACGCCCCTTCGGGTTCCGGGATCGCTTCGATGTCAGTGTCTTCTTGTGACATTTATTGTCTCCTTCTTGGCCGCCTGCGGGCGGCAAGGGGTGTTTCCAGCGCGCTTAGCGCACAAGGAACACGGAAATATCGGCCCGCGCGGCAATCGTGTCGCCATGCCCGGCCCAGATGTAGTCCAGCGCGTTGGGCGCATGCGTCTGCATGACGACAGGATCGCCGCCCAGCTCTGTAATGGCCGCCAACAGCGTTTTGTCGGTGTCGATGCTAGGGTCATGGCTGATACAGGCTTTCGACGAGGCGTTCACCCCGTGCGCGGCGCTCTGATCGGCAGCGAATTTGGCCAGTTTCGTAGCATATTCGGTGGGGTTATGCGCGCCGGGGGCGGGGGCTGTGCCGGTCACGCCGACATAGCAGATCTCGGCACCGTAATGCTTGACCAGATCCGCCGCCGTGGCCAGCGCCTTTGTCAAGTGGTCGATATGTGACAGATCGACCGGAAAGATGACTTTCCGATACATGGTCCCTCCATGCTTGTTTTTTTGTGTAAAGCTTGTGTGATCACGCTAACACGGGGTTGGGGGGGGCATGCAACCCCAGCGACACGAAATTGTCTGTCAGCGACATTGCTTTGGTGCCCTCTCGTCTTTCCCATCGCGCGCGCTAATGCTACTGCTGCACAGGTGAACAAATGGGAGGATCGAGATGGATCTGGGTATCGCAGGCAAGCGCGCGTTGGTTTGCGCAAGCTCCAAAGGGCTGGGGCGCGGCTGTGCCGAAGCCTTGGCGGCTGAAGGTGTGCATTTGGTGCTGAACGCCCGCGGGGCAGAGGCGCTAGAGACCACAGCCGCCCATATCCGCGCCACATACGGGGTAAAGGTCGTGGCAGTTGCCGCCGACATCACCACCGAAGATGGGCGCGCCAAAGTGCTGGAAGCCGCGGGCGAGGTGGACATTCTGGTTAACAACGCGGGCGGCCCGCCGCCGGGCATGTGGTCCGACTGGGAGCGCGAGGATTTCATCAAGGCGCTCGACGCCAACATGCTCACACCCATCGCGCTGATCAAGGCATTGGTGCCGGGCATGATCGACCGGGGCTGGGGCCGGGTGGTCAATATTACATCCGGGTCGGTGAAAGCACCGATCCCGGTGCTGGGCCTGTCGAATTCCGCGCGCGCGGGGCTGACCGGCTATGTTGCCGGCACGTCGCGGCAGGTGGCGGGCAAGGGCGTGATCATGAACAACCTGTTGCCGGGTATCCACGACACCGACCGCGCGACCTCGCTCGATCAGGGCGTGGCCAAAGCTGATGGCAGCACGGTTGCCGAAGCCCGCAAGAAACGCGAAGCCACCATCCCCGCAGGCCGCTATGGCACGGCGCAGGAATTCGGCGCGACCTGTGCGTTCCTGTGTTCGCAACATGCGGGCTTTATCGTGGGGCAAAACCTGCTTCTGGATGGCGGGGCGGTGAATGCCACGCTCTGACTGGCGCGATACGGGCCTTTTGGTGCTGACTGCGGCGGCTTTCGGGGCAGCACCCCTTCTGATTGCACTGGCGGTGCAATACTTCCCGCCGCTGACGCTTGGCGCGTTGCGCGCCGCTTTGGGCCTGCCGCTGTTGCTGATCGTAGCGGGGCTGATTGGTAAACCCGGCTGGAACGGGCTGGAAGCGGTCGTGACCGCGCTGGTGGGGGGCATTCTGGTCATTGCCGTGCCCTTCGTCACGCTGGCGGTGGGGCTGCAATATATCCCGTCTGGAATGGGAGGGCTTTTGTATGCCACCATGCCCATTTTTACACTCGCGCTGGCAGCCCTGTTCCTGCGGGACGAGCCGGTAACGCTGGAGCAAACCCTGCGCATTCTGCTGGGGTTGGGCGGCGTCGCGCTGATCGCGGGGCCGTCTTTCTTGGGCAATTCACTGGGGCAGGCGGGGATTGGCACGCTTTTCACGCTGCTTGCGCCGCTGAGTTACGCTGCTGGCAACGTGTGGTTCCGCCGCCGCAAGCCGGTTTCGCCGCTCTTGTTGAACGCGGCCATGTTCGGAGTTGGTGCGGTTGCAACTTGGCCTGTGGCGCTGCTGGTCGATGGCCGCGTGAGCGTCGAGCCATCGGGCACGGTCATTGGCATTCTTGTGGCGCTGATTGTTCTGGCCACC
>CAYNWX010000045.1:0-10696 GCA_964401005.1 uncultured Natronohydrobacter sp. | reverse complement strand
TTCTCGAACACCTCACGCGCGGTGGCCGCTGCCGCTGCCGCAGCCTCGGCCCCGTGGCAAAGCGTCGTCACCTCGTTTGCCAAGATGATCTTCGCCGCGTTGATCTCGGAGCCTTCCAGCGCGCCAAAACGGTCGCACTCATCCACCGGCAATTCCGTGTACAGCTTCAGGAAGCGGCCCACATCGGCATCGGTGGTGTTGCGCCAGAATTGCCAGAATTCGTAAGGGCTTAGCATATCGGCATTCAGCCAGATCGCACCGCCTTGGGACTTGCCCATCTTGCGCCCGTCCGAGGTTGTCAGCAGGGGCGTCGTCAGCCCGAAAATCTGGCGGTCGGCCATCCGGCGCGCAAGGTCAATCCCGTTGACGATATTGCCCCATTGGTCCGACCCGCCCATCTGCAACAAGCAGCCATGACGACGGTTTATTTCTACGAAATCATAGGCTTGCAGGATCATGTAGTTGAATTCAAGAAAGCTCAGCGATTGCTCGCGGTCCAGCCGCGATTTCACGCTCTCGAAGCTCAGCATCCGGTTGACCGAGAAATGCCGCCCCACATCGCGCAGGAAATCGAGGTAGTTCAAGCCGTCCAGCCATTCTGCATTGTTGAGCATGATCGCGCCATCGGGCGCATCATCATAGCGTAGATACTTGGCAAAAACCGCCTGCATCCCCTTGATATTGCTGTCAATCGCCGCCGCGTCCAGCAAAGGTCGTTCTTCCGAGCGGAAGCTTGGATCGCCCACCTTGGTCGTGCCACCGCCCATCAGGGTGATCGGCTTGTGCCCGGTTTTCTGCAACCAGCGCAGCAACATGATATTCAGCAAATGGCCCACATGCAGCGATTTCGCCGTCGCGTCATAGCCGATATAGGCGGGCACGGTGCCTTTCAGTAGTGCCTCGTCCAGCCCTTGCAGATCGGTGCAATCGGCCAGAAAGCCGCGTTCGATCAGGGTGGTCAGGAAATCCGATTTCGGCTTGTAGGTCATTTTCGCTTGTCCCGGACAACAGATTGCGCGTTTCTATACGCGTGGAGCGGGACAAGGGAAAGCCCATGTTGAAACAACAGGTCACGCGGGCCTTGGGGCTGATGTCGGGTACGTCGCTGGACGGGGTCGATGCCGCAATGCTCGACACCGATGGAGAGGTGATCTACGGCTTCGGCCCGACCGCCTTTCGGGCATACAGCCCCGACGAGCGCGCAGCGCTGTTCGCGGCCCAAGGGCTGTGGCCGGGCGATCCGGGTGTCGAGCCGGTGGCCGAATTGATCGAAACCGCCCATGCCGAAGTGATGGCGCGGTTCTCTGGCGTCGAGCTTGTCGGGTTTCACGGACAGACCCTTGCGCATGACCCAGCGGGTCGGCGCACGCATCAGGCGGGCTCTGGCGCGGTTTTGGCGCTGGTCTCAAACCTGCCGGTGGTGTGGGATTTCCGCAGCTCTGACATGCAACTGGGCGGGCAGGGGGCGCCGTTGGCGCCCTTCTACCATTTTGCGCTGGCCAAGTATTTGAAAGCCGACACGCCGGTCGCTTTCCTGAATTTGGGCGGTGTGGGCAACCTGACCTATCTGGACCCAAGTTTCAATCGCCCGGAAGAGTCCGGCGCGCTTCTGGCGTTTGACACCGGAGTCGCCAACGCGCCCATGGATGATTTGTGCCAAGCCCGCCTTGACCAGCCGCGCGATGAAAATGGCGCTTTGGCGGCCCAAGGCACTGCCGATGACGCACTGGTCGCGGGCTATCTGGCGGAAGGGTATTTTCGGCGCATCCCGCCCAAATCGCTTGACCGCAGCACCGACCTTGTGGACCGCGTGGCCCATCTGGACACGCCCGATGCATTGGCCACGTTGGCCGCCTGCGCGGCAGGGGCGGTGGCGGCTGGCTATGAGCATTTGCCAGTGGCCCCGGCGCGCTTGTTGGTGTGTGGCGGCGGGCGGCACAACCCTGACCTGATGCGCCGGATCGCGGCAATGGTGCCGTCAGAGGTGCTTCCGGTCGAAGCGGTCGGCCTGAATGGTGACATGCTGGAAGCGCAGGCCTTTGCCTATCTGGCGGTGCGTGTGGCGCGCGGCCTGCCCACATCTTGCCCCGGCACGACAGGCGTGGCGGCGGCTGTGGGCGGCGGGCAGATCAGCCATCCTTGACGAAGCCATTGCAAAGCGGCCATCAAGACAAAAACCAACAGGGAGTAACAACATGAAAAAACTGCTGATGACGACCGCGCTTCTGGCGCTTGCGACCACTGCACAAGCCGAGGTGAAAGTGGGCATGATCACCACACTCTCGGGCGGTGGCGCGGGTCTGGGCTTGGATGTGCGCGACGGCTTCTTGCTGGCGCTGGCGCAATCGGGGCGCGATGATATCGAACTGGTGATCGAGGATGACCAGCAAAAGCCCGATATTGCCGTGCAACTGGCCGACAAGATGATCCAGTCCGAACGCGTGGATGTGATGACGGGCATCATCTGGTCCAACCTTGCGATGGCAGTCATTCCGTCGGCGGTCAATCAGGGGGTTGTCTACCTGTCGCCCAATGCCGGGCCGTCGCAATTGGCCGGGAGGGGTTGCCATCCAAATTACTTCAACGTCGCATGGCAGAATGACAATCTGCACGAAGCGGCGGGCGCTTATGCCAACAACGCGGGCTATACCAACAGCTTCATCCTTGCGCCGAATTACCCAGCGGGCCAAGACGCGCTGACGGGCTACAAGCGCATGTATGACGGCGAACTTGCAGGCGAGATCTACACCCAGCTTGGCCAGACCGATTATGCGGCCGAGATCGCGCAGATCCGTGCCTCTGGCGCAGACAGTGTCTTCTTCTTCCTGCCGGGTGGCATGGGAATTTCGTTCTTGAAGCAATATGCCGATAGCGGCGTGGATATTCCGGTGGTGGGGCCTGCCTTCAGCTTTGACCAAGGCATCTTGCAAGCCGTGGGCGAAGCCGCACTTGGCGTGGTCAACACCTCGCAATGGTCCAAGGATATCGACATTCCGGTGAACCAAGCCTTTGTCGAAAGCTTTCAGGCCGAATATGGCCGCTTGCCGTCGCTCTATGCCAGCCAAGGGTTTGATACGGCAAACCTGCTGATCTCTGCGCTGGAAAAGGCTGACCCGTCCGACAACGAAGCCTTCCGCGCGGCTTTGCGCGAGGCCGATTTCGACAGCACGCGCGGTGACTTCCGTTTTGGCAACAATCAGCACCCGATCCAGACCATTTACGCGCGCGAGGTGATCCGCGAAGGCGATGTCTTCACCAACCGCATCATCGGGGTCGCACTGGAAGATCATGCCGACGCTTATGCGGCAGAATGCCAGATGTAATGGATAGCAACGCGCCCCGGGCTTGACCCGGGGCCTCGCCGTCCGCAAGGTCCCGGCTCAAGGCCGGGACGGGGTTAAATCATGTCAACGCTTCTCATTATCGAGCAGGTGCTCAACGGCCTGCAATCCGGGGTCATGTTATTCCTGATGGCGGCGGGCCTGACGCTGATTTTCGGCGTCATGGGGTTGATCAACCTTGCTCATGGCTCGCTTTACATGGTCGGTGCCTTTGCCGCCGCTGCGGTCGCGGGTGCGACGGGGTCGTTCCTTCTGGCACTGCTCGCCGCGCTGGTTGCCGCTGCGGTCGCGGGCGTGCTGGTGGAAATGCTGGTTATCCGTCGCTTGTATGCTGCCGACCATCTGGACCAAGTGCTGGCCACCTTCGCGCTGATCCTGATCTTTTCCGAAGGCACGCGATTGGTGTTCGGGTCTTTCCCGCTCTATCTGGACATTCCAAGCTGGCTCTCCGGCCCGGTCACTCTGCCCGGTGGCATTCAATACCCGCTTTACCGATTGGCGCTGATCGGGGCGGGACTGGCCGTGGCCTTGGCGCTTTGGTTCTTGATCGAGCGCACGCGCATCGGCATCCAGATCCGCGCGGGCGAGAATGACCGCGAGATGATTGCGGCCCTTGGCGTCGATATATCAAGGCTTTACACGCTGATCTTCGCGCTCGGTGCAGCACTTGCGGGTCTGGCAGGTGCGTTGGTTGGCGCGATCCAATCGGTGCAGGTCGGCATGGGGGAGCCGGTGCTGATCCTTGCTTTCGTGACCATCGTGATCGGCGGAATCGGGTCCATAAAGGGGGCGTTTGTAGGCGCGATCCTTGTCGGGCTGACTCAAACCCTTGGCAGTGTCTTCCTGCCTGCGTTTTTCCGCCTGTTTCTGGACCCCGCCACAGCGATGTCGATCGGAGCGTCGCTGGCGAATATGGCAGTTTATATCCTGATGAGCCTTGTTCTGATCTTCCGCCCCACGGGCCTGATGGGCGCGCGCGCATGATCCGAGAGCGGTATCTGAACGCGGCGCTGCTGGCCGGGTTTCTGGCCGTGCCGCTTTACGCGGTGATGGTGGATGAGCCGTTCACCATCACGCTGGCTGCCCGCGCCGCGATCCTCGCCCTTGCCGCCGTGGGCCTGAACATCGCGCTTGGCTTTGGCGGGTTGGTCAGTTTCGGCCATGCCGCGTTTTTCGGGATCGGTGGCTACAGCATGGGTATTCTGGCGTTCCATGCGCAAAACTATATGCCGCTTGATCTGGGTTTCGCGGTGCTCGAGGGCACCAAGTCCATGCCGATCATCTGGCTGGTCGCAATTACCGCCTCGGCCCTTGCGGCATTGGCTATTGGCGCGCTCAGCCTGCGCACGAGTGGCGTTTATTTCATCATGATCACACTCGCCTTCGCGCAGATGTTCTACTATTTCGCCGTTTCGTGGTCGCGCTATGGCGGCGAGGACGGGATTTCCATCTATATCCGCAACGAGTTTCCGGGGTTGAATACGCTGGTGCCGATCCAGTTCTTCGGCATCTGCTTTGCCGCACTTCTGGTCGCGCTGTGGCTGAACGCGCGGCTTGTGGCCTCGCCCTTTGGTCTGGCCCTGAATGCCGCGCGGCAAGTGCCGGTGCGGGTGCAAACCGTGGGGCTGGACCCCACGCGCCTGAAATTGGTGGCCTTCGTCATCTCCGGTGCGATCACGGGGCTGGCGGGCGCGCTCTTTGCAGATCTTAACCGCTTCGTCAGCCCGTCCATGTTCAGTTGGCACCTGTCGGGCGAATTGATCGTGTTGATTATCTTGGGCGGGGTCGGACGGCTGATGGGGCCGGTTATTGGTGCGATCTTGTTCGTCACGCTGGACCACGTCCTCGGCGGCTGGACAACGCATTGGCATATCGCGCTGGGGGCCATCCTGCTGGGCGTGGTGCTGTTCGCGCGCGGCGGCATGATCGGGCTGTTATGCGGGCCGAAGGGGCAGGCATGAGCAGCGTTATTCTGGAAACCCGTGGTATTTCGAAATCCTTCGGCAACTTGAAGGCCAGCGACGATATTTCCATCGACCTGCGCGCAGGCGAGATACACGCCGTGATCGGCCCGAATGGTGCAGGGAAATCAACGCTCATCCAGCAAATTTGTGGCGGTTTGGCACCCGATGCGGGGCAGGTCTGGCTGGCGGGTCAGGATGTGACGGCGCTGACAACCGCCGCCCGCGCGAAAAAGGGGCTGGGGCGGACGTTTCAGATTTCCGCGCTTGCGATGGAAGACAGCGTGCTCGAAAACGCGATGCTGGGCGCGCTGGGGGCCAGCGGACGCGTGTGGCGGTTCTTTGCGCCATTCATGGGCGACCGGGCTTTGCGCGATCGGGCCGAAGCCGCCTTGGAGCGCGTGGGGCTGGCAGACATCAGGCACACCCGCACCGCCGCCCTCAGCCATGGACAACGCCGGCAGCTAGAAGTCGCGGTCGCGCTCACGCTTAACCCGCGTGCTTTTGTCATGGATGAACCCATGGCTGGGCTGGGCGCGGAAGGGTCCAAGACGCTGACGGGCTTTCTGGACGGGCTGCGCGATCAGGCCCCGATTCTGTTGGTGGAACACGACATGGACGCGGTTTTCGCACTGGCCGACCGGATCAGCGTGTTGGTCTATGGGCGCATCATCGCCACCGGAAATGTCGAGGAGATCCGCACCAACCCAGAGGTGCGCGACGCCTATCTGGGGGACGAGGCATGACGCTGTTGCACGTTGAAAACCTGTGCGCCAGCTACGGGGCCAGTCAGGCCCTGTTCGGGGTTAGCTTTACCTTGGCAGAGGGCGAGGTGCTGGCGCTGATGGGCCGCAACGGCATGGGCAAGACCACGACCGTCAAGGCCATCTGCCGGATGATCCCGTCGCAGGGCAGGCTGGAATTTGCCGATCAGAACTTACAGCTCTTACCCAGCTTCCGTGCCGCGCGCCTTGGTCTTGGGCTAGTCCCCGAAGGACGGCGCTGCTTTGCAAGCCTGACCGTGGCCGAAAACCTGATCGCGGCAGCCCGCCCCGGCCATTGGACATTAGAGCGGGTGACGGAACTGTTACCGCGTCTGGGCGAACGGATGGGCCAGCGCGCGGCGTCCTTGTCTGGGGGCGAGCAACAAATGTTGGCCATTGGCCGCGCGCTGATGACCAATCCGCGCTTGCTGATCTTGGATGAAGCGACCGAGGGCTTGGCCCCCCTGATCCGCGCCGAGATTTGGGCCACGATCGCGCGCCTGAAACGCGAGAGTGGCATGTCCATCCTTGTCATCGACAAGTCTTTGCGGGAACTGGCCCAAGTGGCTGACAGCGCCGCGATCCTTGCGCGCGGAGAAACCGTCTGGACCGGCGCGATGGAGGATTTGACGCCAGATGTGTCGGAACATTTTGTCGGCGTCTAGAATTTGCCCAATTCCACGCGACGCTGGCAAGCGCGCATATTGAATATGAACGAATTTCATATTCAGCGTGAATAACATGGGGTTTTTTATTGAATTGCGTGGGGCTATATGCTGCCTATCCCTTTTTGATGGAAGACGGCCGCTATGAAAGACATCTCCCTGCACAATGCTCCGGTCTGGGACGAGTTGCGCGCGCTGGTCGCAAAGCGCATCCTGATCTTGGATGGGGCCATGGGCACCATGATCCAGACGCTGGGACTGTCGGAAGAGGATTATTCCGGGAATGGCCATATCCACGGGCCAAGCTGCCGCCATCACCACACTGACCACCCGCAAAAGGGCAATAACGATCTGCTGGTGCTGACCAAGCCCGACGCGATCGAGGACATTCACTATCAATTCGCCATAGCGGGCGCGGATATTCTGGAAACCAACACGTTTTCCGGCACCACCATCGCACAGGCTGATTATGGCTTGGAGGGCGCGATCCATGATCTGAGCGTGGCCGGTGCACAAGTGGCCCGCCGCGCGGCTGATCGCGCGCAAGCCGCAGACGGCAAGCGGCGTTTCGTGGCCGGTGCCGTGGGGCCCACGAACCGCACCGCCAGTATCAGCCCCGATGTGAACGACCCCGGTTTTCGCGCGGTCACGTTTGATGATTTGCGCCGCGCTTACGGCCAGCAGATCGACGGGCTTATCGAAGGCGGGGCCGATATTATCCTGATCGAAACCATTTTCGACACGCTCAACGCCAAGGCCGCGATCTTTGCCGCGAATGAAGCATTTGAAAAAGTCGGTCACCGCTTGCCGCTGATGATCTCGGGCACCATCACCGACGCCTCTGGCCGCACGCTGTCGGGCCAGACACCGACCGCGTTTTGGCATTCGGTCGCCCATGCGCGGCCCTTCACCGTCGGGCTGAATTGCGCGCTGGGGGCAGAGGCGATGCGCCCCCATATCGCCGAAATCGCCGGCGTGGCCGACACGTTCACCTGCGCCTATCCGAATGCCGGCCTGCCCAATGCCTTTGGCGGTTATGACGAGACCCCAGAGCAAACCGCCGCCCAAGTTGGCGGCTTTGCGCGCGACGGGTTGGTGAATGTAGTCGGCGGCTGCTGCGGCACCACGCCCGACCACATCCGCGCCATTGCCGAAGCAATCGCCCCTTACTCTCCGCGAAAGGTGCCCGCATGACCCGTTATCTTCGCCTGTCTGGTCTGGAACCCTTTGTCCTGACGCCCGACATTCTTTTCGTGAATATCGGCGAGCGCACGAATGTCACCGGATCCGCCAAGTTTCGCAAACTGATCGTGAACCGTGATTATGCGACCGCGTTGGAAGTTGCGCGCGAGCAGGTCGAGAACGGCGCGCAGATCATTGACGTGAACATGGATGAGGGACTGATCGATTCCAAAAAAGCGATGGTCGAGTTCCTGAACCTTGTCGCGGCCGAACCCGACATCGCCCGCGTGCCGATCATGATCGACAGCTCCAAATGGGAGGTGATCGAGGCAGGTCTGCAATGCGTGCAGGGCAAATCGGTCGTCAATTCCATTTCCATGAAGGAGGGCGAGGACCAGTTCCGCGAACAAGCGCGGCTGTGTCTGGCTTATGGTGCTGCGGTCGTCGTCATGGCGTTCGACGAGCAAGGCCAAGCCGACACCTTCGCGCGCAAGACCGAAATCTGCGCGCGCGCCTACCGCATTCTGATCGAAGAGCTGGGCTTTCCACCAGAAGACATCATTTTCGATCCGAACGTCTTCGCCGTTGCCACAGGCATTGAAGAACACGACAATTACGGGGTCGATTTCATCAATGCGACGCGCTGGATACGCGAAAACCTGCCCCACGCGCATGTGTCGGGCGGCGTGTCGAACCTGTCCTTTTCGTTCCGCGGCAACGACACCGTGCGCGAAGCGATGCACGCTGTGTTCCTGTATCACGCCATCAAGGCAGGCATGGATATGGGGATCGTCAACGCTGGCCAACTGGCGGTCTATGACCAAATTGACCCAGACTTGCGCGAGGCTTGCGAGGATGTTGTTCTGAACCGCAAGCCCAAGGCGGGCGGCACGGCCACGGAGAACCTGCTGGACCTTGCTGACCGTTTCAAAGGTGGCAAGCGCGAAGAACGGGTGCGCGATCTGGCGTGGCGCGATTGGCCGATTGAAAAGCGGTTGGAACACGCGCTTGTCAACGGCATTACCGAATTCATCGACGCCGACACCGAAGAAGCCCGCCAAGCTGCCGAGAAACCCCTTGATGTGATCGAAGGGCCGCTGATGGCAGGCATGAACGTGGTGGGCGACCTGTTCGGCGCGGGCAAGATGTTCCTGCCACAGGTGGTGAAATCGGCCCGCGTGATGAAGCAGGCCGTGGCCGTTCTGTTGCCTTATATGGAAGAAGAGAAGCGCCTGAATGGCGGCACGGGTCGACAATCGGCAGGCAAGGTGCTGATGGCGACCGTCAAGGGCGATGTGCACGACATTGGCAAAAACATCGTCGGCGTCGTGCTGGCCTGCAACAATTACGACGTGATCGACCTTGGTGTAATGGTGCCGCCGCAAAAGATTTTGCAGGTCGCGCGCGAAGAGAATGTTGATGTGATTGGACTGTCCGGTCTCATCACGCCATCGCTTGATGAAATGGTGCATCTTGCGTCCGAGATGGAGCGCGAGGGCCTAACCTTGCCACTACTGATCGGCGGTGCGACCACGTCTAAAGTGCACACGGCGGTCAAGATCGCACCGCGTTACTCTGGCCCCGCCGTCTATGTGCTGGATGCGAGCCGAGCTGTGGGAGTTGTCAGCAACCTTCTGTCGCCCAAGACCAAGACCGACTTCATTGCCGACACGCGGGCAGAATATGCCGAGGTGACGGCCCGCCACGAACGCGCCGAAGCCGCCAAGGACCGGCTGCCGCTGGCCAAGGCCCGTGCCAACCCGCTGCGGCTGGATTGGGACAACTACCACCCGACCGCGCCCAAATTCACCGGCACCCGCGTGATCGACGATTGGGACCTTGGCGAACTGGCCGAATATATCGACTGGACACCTTTCTTCCAGACATGGGAGCTGAAAGGCGTCTATCCAAAAATTCTGGATGATCCCAAGCAAGGTGAAGCGGCCCGCGCGCTCTTTGCCGATGCACAGGAGATGCTGCAACAGATTGTCTCCGAAAAATGGTTCACTCCGCGTGCTGTCATCGGCTTGTGGCCTGCCAACGCAGTGGGCGATGACATCCGCCTGTTTGCCGATGCTGCACGAGAGACAGAACTTGCAACGCTTCATACGCTGCGCCAACAGCATTCCAAGCGGGCAGGGCGCCCCAATCTGGCGCTGGCGGATTTTGTCGCGCCTGCGGGAACGGCAGATTATGTCGGGGGCTTTGTTGTGACAGCTGGCCCCGAAGAACTTGACATCTCTGCGCGGTTCGACCGTGCGAATGACAATTACGCGGCCATCATGGTCAAAGCCTTGGCCGACCGAATTGCCGAAGCCATGGCCGAAGCGCTGCATGCGCGCGTGCGCCGCGAGTATTGGGGCTATGCGCCGGATGAAGCTTTTACGCCACAAGCGCTGGTGGCAGAACCTTATGCCGGAATTCGCCCCGCGCCGGGCTATCCGGCACAGCCCGACCACACCGAAAAACGCACGCTGTTCAAGCTATTGGACGCCGAAGCGGCGACTGGCGTCACGCTGACCGAAAGCATGGCAATGTGGCCGGGATCGTCGGTATCGGGCCTCTATATTGGGCACCCAGATAGCTATTATTTCGGTGTGGCGAAAGTGGAACGCGATCAGGTTGCCGATTACGCGGCTCGAAAAGGAATGGGTTTGGCAGAGGCTGAACGCTGGCTGGCCCCGGTGCTGAATTATAATCCTGCCGCGAAAGAAGCCGTCGCAGCGGAATAGGCTGGGCGCTTTTTGGCCATCGTAGCCGGTGGCGCTGCCCCCGTCGCGCGT
>CAYNWX010000044.1:0-13820 GCA_964401005.1 uncultured Natronohydrobacter sp. | reverse complement strand
CCATGAACTGCGAGAGCTGCGATGAGCCGAAGAACTCCCGCACGGCTGCCGCTGCGGGCTTGGCGTTGATCAGATCCTGCGGCATGACCGTGTCGATCTCGACCGAGCTCATGCGCTCGCGGATCGCGCGCTCCATGCGCAACAGGCCGACGCGATACTGGTTTTCCATCAACTCGCCAACGGACCGCACGCGGCGGTTGCCAAGGTGGTCAATGTCGTCCACCTCACCCTTGCCATCGCGCAATTCCACCAGACCGCGCACACAGGCAACAACGTCTTCGGGGCGTAGGGTGCGCAGCGTATCAGGGGCGTCCAGTTGCAGGCGCATGTTCATCTTCACGCGGCCCACAGCAGACAGGTCATAACGCTCGGAATCGAAGAACAACTGGTCGAACATGGCCGACGCGGTGTCGTAGGTCGGCGGCTCGCCCGGACGCATGACGCGGTAAATGTCATGCAGCGCGGTTTCACGGTTCCAGTTCTTGTCCGCGGCCATGGTGTTGCGGATGTACGGGCCCACGTTTACACCGTCGATATCCAGGACTTCAATCTCGGTGATGCCATTGTCCAGAAGGGTCTTGAGCGTACCGCCCTTGACCTCACCGTCCTTGTCCAGATCCCAGGTCAACTCATCCCCGGCTTCGACATAGATCGCGCCGGTTTCTTCGTTGATGATGTCATTGGCGACATAGCGGCCCAGAATATGCTCGAACGGAACCAGAAGCTCTTTCACTTCGCCCGCATCGATCAGCTTCTTGACCATGCGCGGCGTCATCTTGTCGCCAGCTTTGCAAATGACTTCGCCGGTGGCGGCGTCGATCAGGTCCATGGTCGGGCGAGTGCCGCGCACGCGCTCTGGGAAGAACTTGGTGACCCAACCCTTGTTCTTCTCAAGGCGGAACGTCACCTTGTCGTAATATGCATCCATGATCGCGTTTTGATCCATGCCCAGCGCATACAGCAGGCTGGTCACGGGCAGTTTGCGGCGGCGGTCAATGCGCGCGAAGACAAGGTCCTTCGCGTCGAATTCGAAATCCAGCCATGACCCACGATAGGGAATGATCCGGCAGGTAAATAGCAGCTTGCCCGAGCTGTGCGTCTTTCCTTGGTCATGGTCAAAGAACACACCGGGGCTGCGGTGCATCTGGCTGACCACCACACGCTCTGTGCCATTCACGATAAACGTGCCGTTATTGGTCATCAGCGGCATATCGCCCATGAACACGTCTTGTTCCTTGATGTCCTTCACCGACTTGGCGCCGGTTTCTTCCGAGATATCAAACACGATCAGGCGCAGTGTGACCTTCAGCGGCGCGGCATAGGTCATGTCGCGCTGCATGCATTCCTCGGTGTCGTATTTCGGCTTTTCCAGCTCGTATTTCACGAATTCCAGCGTTGCAGTTTCGTTGAAATCCTTGATCGGGAAGACCGACTGGAACACGCCCATTATGCCTTCGCCATCCAGCGGCTTGTCGGAATCACCCGAGCGCAGGAACAGGTCATAAGACGATTTCTGAATCTCGATCAGGTTCGGCATTTCCAGCACTTCGCGGATTTTACCGAACATCTTGCGGATGCGTTTTTGGCCAATATGGGTTTGCGCCATAAGCGTGGTCACCTTCTTTGTCTTCGCGGGCGGGCTGGCTGTGGGGCCTCAGCCGCCGGCCGCTTGCGAAATGGGTCAGAGGCTCTATTCCTGCGAACCCTCCCACAGGTTCGCTCCCGAGCCGATCACTTTCCCTGGACAACTCTCTCGGCTGTTAAACCATAGAAAGGGCTGTCCAGAAACAGCGACAAACTGGGGCCAGATGCGCTCTGGCCCCAGTTTCAATTTTGTGTGGTCGAGATGCCGTGCATCCCGCCCAATTACTTAAGCTCGACTTTCGCGCCAGCTTCTTCAAGCTTCTTCTTGATTTCCTCGGCTTCCTCTTTCGGAGCGCCTTCTTTCACAGCCTTGCCACCGGCTTCGACCAGGTCCTTGGCTTCTTTCAGGCCAAGACCGGTGATGCCACGGACTTCTTTGATGACCGCGATCTTGTTTGCGCCGGCTTCAACGAGGATGACGTCGAATTCGGTCTTTTCTTCGGCGGCAGGAGCTGCTTCGCCGGCCGGGCCTGCCATCATCACAGCGCCGCCAGCAGCGGGCTCGATGCCGTATTCATCCTTCAGGATGGTTTTTAGTTCCTGTGCTTCCAGCAGAGTCAGGTTCACGATTTGCTCTGCAAGTGCTTTAAGGTCAGCCATTGTTCTGTTCCGTTCTGTTCAGGTTTGTTTGTCCAACGCGGGCGAGGTTTACGCCACGCAGGCCATAGGTTGCTTATGCCGCTTCGCGCTCTTCCAGCGTCGAAAGGATACCGGCAATATTGGAAGCAGGCGCGCCAATCGCACCGGCGATGTTGGAAGCAGGGGCACCGATGCAACCCACGACCGAAGCAATAAGCTCTTCGCGCGAGGGCATGGAGGCCACGGCCTTAACACCATCCGGGTTCAGTGCCGAACTGCCCATCGCACCACCAAGAACCACCAGTTTGGGGTTTTCCTTGGTGTAGTCCTGAACCACCTTCGCAGCTGCGACGGGGTCTTCGGAATAGGCAAGCACGGTCATTCCTGTCAGAAGGCCGGAAATGCTTTCGCAGGGCTTTCCTTCCAGGGCGATCTTGGCGAGCTTGTTCTTGGCGACGCGTACAGCCCCACCCGCTTCGCTCATGCGGGCGCGCAGGACTTGCATCTCAGCAACCGTGAGGCCAGCGTAATGTGCTACCACAACCACGCCAGAGCTTTCGAAGATCTGGCCGAGTTCCTCGACCACTTTCTCTTTTTGGGCTCTATCCACAGGGTCTCTCCAATTTTCGAGGGGTTGCCCCCCCGGCTCGTTGCGCCGGGTTGTTAAACCCGGCAAGAGGTCCGAACGGGCACTCTCCAATTTCGCCCGAGGATGTCCCCGGTCAAAAAATTGTTCCTGTCCCGCCTCAGGCAGGATTTATGATGCAGCGCATCACCCACCGTCTCGGACGAATCATCAAGGGCAATGTCTTGCGACACTCCCCTCGACGCAGGGGTGCTTAGTCGCATTGCGCGGCATTGCCAAGAGCGAAATTGCCGCTGGACACCGAGGGAAGGCTAATCGCTGCGCGCCTGAAGCTGATCGCGGTAGTAATCCGTCTCGCGCCGCGCTTCGCGCACACCGTCCATAGCCGCGCTGACCTCGGCCTCTAATTGCTTGATGCGGGCCGTCAGGTCGCGCTCTCGAGTTTCAACGTAGTTGATCGCCTGATCGCGGATTTCCTCGGCCTCGTGCAGGGCTTGGGCCATTTTGTCCAACTCGCCCAGATCTTGCTGGCGCACACGCGTAAACCGATGGATCAGCCAATTTGCGAACCAACCAAGGGCGAAGGCAACGAACAGAACAAAGGCAGTCGCCAAGACAAATTGCATACGGTTCATATTTTCGTGTCCTATGCTCTACTCGGCTGCGTCATCTGACCGCGTGCGGGGGCGGAGTGTGTCATCCGTTGCCTCTGTCACGCGAATAGCAAGCTGGGATTCGTCAGGCAATTCTGTGACGGTGCCGTCATCTGCTGGCGTCGTATCCTCTGTTCCCGCGCGCTCCGCCAAGGCGGCTTCAAGCGATGCCCCGATCAGCGAGAATTCGATTCGCCGGTTCGCTTCGCGTCCCGCTTCGGTGCCGTTATCGGCAATGGGAAATTCGGGACCATAGCCTTTTGCCACGAACTCGCTGACCAAGGCACCGCGCGCCAGCAAGCCAGCCACGACTGCTTCGGCACGTTGCTGGCTTAGCCGCATGTTGGAGTCCAGACTGCCCTGACTATCGGTATGGCCGCCAACTTCCATGCTCATGCGCCCACAACCGCGCAGAACTTCGGCAATCTCGTCCAAAATCTGGGCCGATTCGCCAGAGACAGTGGTCGACCCTGCATCAAAGGTAATCTTGCGCTGCGCCAGAATCTCGTTGATCCAATCCTTGCACCGCGCAGGCGTTGGCATTTGCGCGATCGGGTCAAAGGCCTCGTCATAGCGGACGTCCAGCGAGAACACGGCGCTCTGACCAAGTTTATCGGCCAGCAACCGCGAAATCTGGTCAGACGCATCTTGCATCCCGGACACGCCAGATACCTCTACCCGGTCGGGCTGCACCCGCACCGTTCCGTCGTTCAGATAGCTCAGCACATCTACCGCCAAAAGCGCGCGAAGCGGCCAGCCTCCGGGCAAATCAGGATCAAGCCGCGCCGACATGGTCACCGCATTGGGGCCAAAATTTGCCTGTGCCACGCTTTGAACAGCATCGCGCGTGCGCTCATCGGTCAAACGCCCCGACAGGGTAACTGCACCTTGCGGGGTCAGGCGTGCCATGAACAGCGCTGTTGCTTCGCTTTCGGCCAATTGCGCACCGGTCGGTGGCAAGCGCTGCGTATTTATAGAGAACGCTTCGGGCAGAACTCTCTCAAACGCGCCGACTTCACGGTCGAAACTTTCCGGCGCGACGGTCGAAGGAACGACCAACGACACGTCGGTGTCTGAGAAAGTGACCGTGCCTGCGCCCAGACGCGCCAAGGTTTCGATCGCGGCAACAACGCCATCTTCCCAGCGCGGGGTCGGGGCCCCAAGGCCAACAACGCAATCCAGCCGACCGCTTGCACCTGCCGCGCGTGCCGCAGCTAGAATTGCACTTCTTGCTCCCTCGGTATCGGCCGAGCATGCATCAAAGCGTGCACCGCCTTCATCCAGAGCAAAGCGCAAGGTGAAGGGCGTGATCGCAGGGCGCGGGGCAGAGATATCAAGCGATGCAATGACATCGCGCGGGCGCTCACGCGCCAACTCGGCACGCTTGCGGTCACGCTCTTCTTCCGAGCCTGTCAAACCCACTACCTCGACCCGCCCGGCCATGACCGAAATCTTGGCGGCGTCCAGCATGCTGAGCGCTGTAAACGCGAAATCGGTCGAACTGGCCCATGCGAAGGGCACAGGATGATTGGCCACCTCTAGCATATTCTCGACCGAAAGCTCGGCATCCACTGCTTCTATGCGGTTGATGAACACCTCTGTGTCGAAATCCCATGGCACAAGCCCGACCATCTGAATGTCCAGCCCGTTGCGCAAAATCTCCATGGAGAAGTCGGGCGCGGCCAGATCGGTAGAGGGGGTGACGGTAATCTCGTCCAAAATCCGCTCTGCAGAGACGATGTGGTTTGCGGCCCGAATGGCGCGGAAGCGGTCAGCTTCGTTCGGTGCCTCTCCCGACAAGCGCAGCAACAAGCCATCGGTATCAGCGCTTGCCCATGTCAAACCCTCGGCAGCGAAGGCCTTCGCGGTTTCCTGCGCGACCACGTTTTCGATAACGCGCGCGCTCAGCTGCGCCGCGCCGAATGACAAAACACCCGCAACCACGAAGGCCACTGCCGTCAGGGCGTGCCATTTGTAGTCTTTCAGGTCCGGCTTTGCGATGCCGGGAAGCAAGGTCAGAAATCGTTTCATGCCTGTCCCCTAGCGCCTTCGCACAAACTGCGCAATCAAACGAAAAGTGTTGCGGCAAGAAACAGCGCAGGCAACAGACCCGCATCACGATTGGCGCGAAACAGCTTCAGGCAGACCGCGCCATCATCGATATCCAATTGGCTGAGCTGCCATTGCATGTGCCACCCCATCGCCCATGCCCCGGCCAGCCCGATGGACATGGCCAAGGGGTCCGCCAATGGCGCGAGCGCGAAGATAATGCCCAGCGACATCAACACCACGGTCGCCACCAGAAACCCGCGCAACCATTTGTCGGTATTGTCGCCAAACAGCCGAGCGGTGGATTTCACGCCAATCAGCGCATCATCTTCGCGGTCTTGGTGGGCATAGATCGTATCGTAGAACAACGTCCAGCTAATGCCCGCCAGATACAGGAAGATCGCGGGCAGGCCCAAGCTGCCGGTTTGCGCCGTCCAAGCCAGCACCGCGCCCCAATTGAAGGCAAGCCCCAGAAAGACTTGCGGCCACCATGTGAAGCGTTTGGCGAACGGATAGATCGCCACCAGGGCCAGCGACAGCACGCCTAAACCCACCGCGGCCCAATTGAAGGTGAACAGGATCAGCGCCGCCACGCCGGTTTGCACCCCCATCCAGATCAGCGCCTGCCGGGTCGTGACCTGCCCTGCCGGAATGGGGCGCGACCGGGTGCGCGCGACCTTGTCATCAATGTCGCGGTCGGTGACGTCGTTCCATGTGCAGCCTGCGCCGCGCATCAGCACGGCGCCGATGCCGCAGCCAATGACGATCCAGACCGTCAGCCAACCCGCCGTATCGGGGGCAGAGGCCGCGCCCAAAAACGCCCCCCACCAGCAGGGCAGCAGCAACAACCATGTGCCGATAGGACGGTCCACCCGCGACAGGCGCAGATAGGGGCGCATGGCGGGCGGTGCGTAGCGGTCCACCCAATTCTGCGCATAGGCATCGGCCACGGGTGTGTCCGTGCCCTCTGGCCTTTGCGGGTCATTGTCCATAAATTCGGCCCCATGTCTGGCGAAGCGATCAAGATACGGCTCTATCTAGAGCAGCCCTTGGGGGCGGGGCAAGGGTTGGACCTGTCGCGCGACCACGCGCATTACCTGTTCAACGTCATGCGGCTGGGACCGGGGGCTTTGGTCGCGGTGTTCAATGGGCACGATGGGGCATGGCTGGCCGAAGTGGCAGAGGCTGGCAAGCGGGGCGGAACACTGATCTGCCACCACCAGATCGCACCGCAGCACAACCCGCCGGACCTGTGGCTGATCTTTGCGCCGATCAAGAAGGCGCGCACCGATTTCATCGTGGAAAAGGCCGCAGAAATGGGGGCCGCGCGCATCCTGCCCGTGCAGACCGATTTCACGAATTCCGACCGGATCCGGCAGGACCGCTTGCAAGCCCATGCCGTTGAAGCCGCAGAGCAATGCGGCGGCACCTACGTGCCTGTGGTGGAAGAGTTGCAACCCCTCTCGCGCCTGCTTGCCGCTTGGCCCAAGGGTCGCGCGCTGATCTGGGCGGATGAGGGGCTGGCCGATGCCGCCGCCCCTGCCCCCCTGCCGCCTGCCCCCGCCGCGCTGCTGATCGGCCCTGAAGGCGGTTTTTCCGCCGCCGAACGCGACCGGCTGCGCGCACTGCCCATGGTGCACCCTATCTCGCTTGGGCCGCGTATTCTGCGCGCCGATACAGCTGCCGTGGCAGCCCTGACCCTATGGCAATCCACCGTCGGAGATTGGACATGATCCGCAAGGCTGGCCCCGAAGACCAAGAGGCCCTTGGCGCGTTTCTGGAAGACCATATCGAAGGTTCAATGTTCTTGCTGGGCAATCTGGACGCTTACGGCACCCAGCACAGCGACCATCCCCATGGCACGACATTTTTCCTGCAAGAAACAGGCGACGGGATTATCGGCGTGTTCGGGGCCACGAATGGCGGGCTTCTGCTATGCCAGATCCCGCGCCTGACCGCGCTGGAAGCGCAGACTTATGCCCACCTTCTGAAGGGCTACACCTTGCGCGGAATGACCGGGGCCTCTGAACAAGTGGCGCTGATCCTAGAAGCTTTGCCGCTTGGAGCTGCCGTCTGGCAAATCAACCATGACGAACCGCTCTACACGCTGGACCTTGCCGCGCTGAGGGCCCCCGACGCGACCCTGCGCGCGCCGGACCAGACAGACCACGACATGCTGGCGCGTTGGTTCGACACTTATATGACCGAAACGCGCATCCATCCCGGTGGTGACGCGGCAGAGCACAGGGCGGCAAGCGCGATCACATCCGACCGGGTGCGCGTGCTGGTCGAGGACGGACAGATCACCGCCATGACCGGGCTGAACAGCGCCGCGCGTGGCGTGGTGCAGATTGGCGGCGTGTTCGTGCCACCCGAATTGCGGGGGCAAGGTCGCGCCGGGCGGGTTGTCGGCGCTCATTTGGCGGAATTGAAAGCACGCGGCGCACGCAGGGCCATCCTATTCGCCAGTTCCGCCCATGCCGCGCGCGCCTATGAGCGGATCGGGTTCGTCCAGATCGGCAGCTACTGCGTGGCGCTTCTGCAAAACCCGATTACCTTGGGCAACCGGGCATGAGCCTGATCCGGGCAGAACTGGCAGCAAGCTTGCGCCGCTGGTCAGAGGTTCTGGCCAGTCTGGGCCTGTCGGGCTTCGGACTTTGGACGCTGCAAAGCCACGACCGCTTCATTCAAATTCTGGGAGGAGCGGTCATCGCCACGGGCTTGGGCTTGGCGCTTGTAGCGTGGCGGCGGATCCGCTTTCACCGCGACACCGCCGCGCCGGGGATTGTGCAGGTCGTTGAAGGGCAGATCAGCTATTTCGGGCCAGAAACCGGCGGCTTTGTCGGGATCGGCCAAATGGTCGAATTGCACCTAGTGGACCATGGCAAGACTTGGCGACTGGTGACACCGGAAGAGGCGCTGCATATACCCGTCGCAGCGCAAGGCAGCGATGCGCTATTCGACGCCTTTGCGCAGCTAAACGGCCTGCGCATGGCCGAAGTTCTGGCAGCTTTAGACCACCCGCAAGCCACCCGCGTTCTCTGGCTGCACCCCAGCCGACGGCCCGTGCGACTTGCCAAGGCTTGACTTGGACGTATACCCGGCCCAAGTCTGCCCGCAACACGAACAAGGAAATGCCAGATGTCCATTCCCCAAAGCGGCGGCGGGCCGATCGAAAGCAAGGCCCAATTGGCCGAATACCTGGCCGCGGGCTGCAAGCCCAAGGACCAGTGGCGCATCGGCACCGAGCACGAGAAATTCGGCTATTGCCGCGATACGCTGAACCCGCTGCCTTATGATGGCCCGCGCTCTATCCGCGCCGTGCTGGAAGGGCTGCGCGACCGCTATGGTTGGGCACCGGTTCTGGAAGCGGGTCACATCATCGGGCTGGAAAAGAACGGCGCGAATGTCAGCCTAGAGCCCGGCGGCCAGTTGGAGCTGTCCGGCGCGCCCTTGGAAAACATTCACCAAACCTGTGACGAAGTGAACGAACACCTGCGCGAAGTGCGGTCGGTGGCCGAGGGGATCGGGGTCGAGTTTATCGGCCTTGGCGCGGCACCTGTCTGGAGCCACGACCAAATGCCGGTCATGCCCAAGGGCCGCTACAAGCTGATGACCGATTACATGGACCGCGTCGGCACCATGGGCAAAACCATGATGTATCGGACCTGCACGGTTCAGGTGAACCTCGACTTCGGGTCCGAAGCTGACATGGTGCAGAAGCTGCGCGTGGCGCTGGCGTTGCAACCGGTGGCCACGGCGTTGTTTGCCAATTCGCCGTTTCTGGACGGCAAACCCAACGGCCATAAAAGCTGGCGCGCGCGGGTCTGGCGCGATCTGGATGCGGCACGCACCGGCATGTTGCCTTTCGTGTTTGACGACGGCTTCGGGTTCGAGGCATGGGTCGATTACGCGCTCGATGTACCGATGTATTTTGTCTACCGCGATGGCAAATATATCAACGCGCTGGGCCAATCCTTCCGCGATTTCATGCGCGGTGAATTGCCCGCTTTGCCCGGTGAGATCCCGACGCTGTCGGATTGGGCGGATCACCTGACCACCATCTTCCCCGAAGCGCGGCTGAAAAAATTCATCGAAATGCGTGGGGCAGATGGCGGCCCTTGGCGCAGGCTGTGCGCCCTGCCCGCGCTGTGGGTAGGCCTGCTTTACGACCAGACCGCACTAGATGCGGCTTGGGATATTGCCAAAAGCTTGGATGCGGAAACGCGCGACGGACTGCGCATTTCGGCATCTGTCGAAGGGCTACAGGGCGAAGTAGGTGGCGTGAAACTTCACGACCTTGCCCGCCAGGTGGTCGAGATTGCGGAAGCTGGGCTAAAGGCTCGCGCCTGCGAAGGTGCAGGCGGCATGCTGCCGGATGAAACCCATTTCCTGAACGCGCTGAAGGAAACGCTGGAAACCGGTCAAACCCCCGCTGACGAATTGCTGGCCCGATATCATGGCGATTGGCAGGGCGACCTGACACGCATCTACGAAGATTACAAATACTGATGACCAAAAAGGCGCGGATAGCCTTGCGCCACCGCCTGCAAGATTGGCTGGCGGGCGCGCTTCTGGAAGGGTTACGGCCTTTGCCCTATCGGCTGCGTATTCCCTTTTTGGGCTGGTTTGGGGCGCATGTCGTCGGGCCGATCGCCGGGTTACGTCAGCGCGTGCGCGAGAATCTGGACTTGGTGGCGCCCGACCTTCCCCCCGCTGATCGCAGCCGTGTGGCACGACAGGTGCCCGGCAACATGGCCCGCACAATCGCCGAGATATTTTCAGGTGCAGAATTCATCGCGCGCGCCACGCGCTCCGATGTCGAAGGCACGGGACTTGCTGCTTTGCATGAAGCACATTCCAAGGGGCAGGCTGTCATCTTGGTGACCGGCCATTTTGGAAATTATGATGCCGCCCGCGCCTTGCTCTTGGCGCAAGGCTTCAAGGTTGCCGGATTTTATATGCCCATGAACAATCCCGCCTTCAACACGCGCTATGTCGCCGCCATTTCGCGCATTGGAACGCCGGTGTTCGCGCGCGGGCGCGATGGGCTGATGGGAATGCTGCGTTTCTTGCGCGAAGGTGGCATGGTCGGGCTGGTAGCCGATCACTACATGGAGCATGGCGCGCTGCTAGATTTCATGGGCCAACCTGCTCGGACAGCGTTATCAGCCGCCGAAATGGCTTTGAAATACAATGCCCTTCTGGTGCCAGTCTACGGTATCCGAAAACCAGACGGGCTAGAATTCCGTGTGCGTATCGAAGACCCCATTCCGCATAGTGACCCGGTTACAATGACCAAGGCCTTGAACGCGTCTTTGGAAGCGCTGGTGCGAGAAAACATGGATCAGTGGATGTGGACCCATCGCCGCTGGAAACACAATCAGATCGCTTGATCAGGTCTGCTTGTTATTTGGCGCGACAGGTTTCGGTTTGTCGTCGTATTGGTCGGTCAGAATGCGTTGGCTGTCGCCATCCGGGTCATCATACATACCCTTGCGCAAGGTCCAGATGAACGCCCCCAGACCCAACAGGCCAAGGATCAGCGAAACCGGGATCAAAATGGTCAGAACTTCCATATCCGCCTTTACTTCAACCGCAGAGCGTTCAGCGTGACCGAGATAGACGAAACTGACATGATCGCCGCCGCGATCAGCGGGGTTGCAACACCTACCAGCGCTATGGGCACAAAGATGGCATTATAAATGCCCGATTGCCAGAAATTCTCGTGGATGCGGCGCTTGGCTTGCACCGACATGCGCAGCGCATCGGCGATCGGGCCAATGTCACGACCCAGCATGACCATGTCAGATGCCGCGCGCGCGGCATCCAGCGCGCTGGCGGGCGAGATAGAGACATGCGCGGCGCTCAGCGCCACCGTGTCATTCAGCCCATCGCCTACCATAAGCACCTTGGCGCCGCCCGCTTGCAACGCCGCGACCTTAGCCGCTTTTTCCTGTGGCAGGGCTTCCGCCTGCCAATGTTTAATGTCCAGACGCTGCGCCAAGGCCTGCACGGCACCCGTCACATCGCCCGAGATCAGCCAGACCTTCTTGCCCTGCTGGTGCAGCGCGCGCACGACCTCTTCTGCACCGGGGCGCAATTGATCTGTAAAGGTGAAAGCATGCGTCATGCCGTCTAAGGACAGATAAGCGGCCGTGGTTTCAACCGCCTCTGCGCCCACCCAAGCCGGTCGGCCCAAGCGCACGCGCCTGCCGTACCACTGGCCTTCGACACCGTAGCCCGGCACCTCTGCCAGATCTGACACGGGTGCAGGGCGCACGCCCAGATCGCGTAGGCCCTTGGCAAGCGATGCAGCCAGCGGATGGCTGGACGCTTCGGCCAAGGCCAGCGTCACGCGGCGCGCATTGTCCGGGGCGGCATTCAGATTGGTGGGCACCGGTGTCCCCATGGTCAGCGTGCCGGTCTTGTCGAACACGACCGTATCAACCTCTGCCAACCGCTCCAGAGCGGTGCCGTCTTTGATCAGCAACCCCTTGCGAAACAGCTTGCCACTGGCCGCTGTCACCACGGCAGGCACAGCCAGCCCCAGCGCGCAGGGGCAGGTGATGATCAGCGTCGTTACCGCTACATTGATCGCGACGCGCACATCGCCGCCGGTCAGATACATCCAGACAAAGAATGCCCCCAGCGACAAGATCGGGATGCTGGGCGCATAGGCCCGCGCGGCGCGTTCGGCCAAGGTAGTGTATTTAGTTCGCGCGGATTCGGCATTGGCCACCAAGTCTGCCATGCGGTGCAGCGAACTGTCCTTGCCAGCAGCCGTTACGCGCACGGTCAGAGGGCCGGTCAAGTTCACTTCGCCCGCGCTGACAATGGTGCCTTCGCCCGCGAATACAGGCAAGGTTTCCCCTGTCAGAAGGGCGCGGTCCAGTTCGGACTGGCCCGAAACGACCACGCCATCCACAGGCATGCGGCCACCGGGGCGCACCAGAACCAGATCGCCCACGACCAGTTCCGCTACGTTAACGGTGCTTTCCACACCATCGAGCAACCGAAAGGCGCGCGGCACTTCCAAAGCCGCGAGTTCTTGCGCAGCGGAGCGCGCGACGGCACGCGCGCGGAAATCCAGATAGCGGCCCGCCAGCAGGAAGAAGATCAGCATCACGACAGAATCGAAATACGCATGGGCGCCCGATTTCAGCGTCTCAAATATCGACAAGCCCAGCGTCAGTAAAATGGCGAAGCTGATCGGCGCGTCCATGTCCATCCGGCCAGCACGCAGCGCCTTCCAAGCATTGCGGAAAAACGGCTGGCCCGCGAAGGCCACGGTCGGAATGGCGATGACCGCCGAAATCAGGTGGAACAGGTCACGCGTCGGCCCCTCGGCCCCGGACCAAACCGCGACCGACAGAAGCATGATGTTCATCATGGCGAACCCGGCCACCCCCAGCCGCATCAGCAATTCACGGCCCTGACGTTCGGTTTCTGTCATGGACAGCGTGCCCGCGTCCAGTTCATGCGCCTCGTAGCCCAGCGCGTCCAGCCGGGCGATCACGTCTTCGGGGCGGATATTAGCCTCTGCATCAACGCTCAGCCGCTTCAACGTCAGGTTCAAGCGCGAGGAATTTATCCCCGGCATCCGCGCCAAATCGCGCTCGATGGTCGAGATGCAGGCCGCGCAATGCACCTCAGGCACAGACAGCAACACGCGCGCCTTGGGCAACTCCGCGCGCACCAAGTCCTCGGCGGCGGGGGCTGCAGCACAAGCCGGACAGGCAGAGGCGCGCACAGTGCTCATCGATTACCCGTCGACATGCAGGACAACACGCTGCTGAAACAACGTGCCATCAGCAGCCGTCGCACGCAGGCGGATGTTCCAGTTCCCGGGCGCAATGTCGACGGGCGCGCGGAAGGCTCCGTCAAGGAACACGAAATCAGGGCGCTGGTCGTCGCGAACATGGGTTGCCGCACCAAGGATTGCATCCAGCGTGGCGACCTGCGCCGGGTAGCCATCGGGGCCAGTGATGGCCAAGACCAACTCACCCCCCGCCACATCGGCGCGCACATCCCAGCCCAGCGCCTGCTGGGCTGCAAGTTCCTCATTGAAGTTCTGGCTGGCGACGTAGGAGTTCTTCACCTCCAGCCCCGGAAATGTGCTGACCGCAGAATACGCCAAGGTCAGGTTGACGGCGATGATCGTCCCAAACGCAGCCACCATGATGGCCAGCACTTTCGGACCCGTCATACGAAAGCCCTTGGCTTCGTTTTCTTCGGTCATTGACCTCTCCCATTAAAGACAGTCTCAGAATAAACGCGATCCTGACTTCCGGCAATCGTGGACCAGA
>CAYNWX010000043.1:0-10499 GCA_964401005.1 uncultured Natronohydrobacter sp. | reverse complement strand
TTGCCTGTGCAATGCCGCGCGCAAGTATTTCGGCTGAATGTGACAGAGGTCAGCGACACTTATCCAGAAGCTGGAGTTCGCACTCGCCGCTGGGTCAGTCCGAAGAAAGCCAGCAAGATGGTCGAAACGAAGGGTTTGGCCAGCTTGCTGGCGGATTTATGACCCTTTCGCGCGGCATTCATACAACGACAAACGCGCCCACATTGCTGGGGCGCGGCTTCTGACTGTCGGCAGAACTAGCGCAGTCAGCTGCGACGTACCCGGATGATAACGTCAACGCGCGTAATCTCTGCGCCCTCAGGGGCAGCCGGCAAACGGGCGATTTCAAGTTCAGACGCAGGCGCATCGCTTAGTTCCTGCGTATCTTCCCAGAAGAAATGCGGGTGATCGTCTGTGCAAGTATCGAAATAGGATTTCTGACCATCGACCGTAATCTCGGTCATCAGCCCCGCCTCACAAAAGGCGCGCAGCGTGTTGTAAACCGTGGCCAGCGAAACGCTTTCGCCCTTTTCCTTGGCAGCCATGAACAGCCCTTCAGCGGTCACATGGCGATCACACCCATCGCCCACCAGCAGGCTAGCCAATGACAGGCGCTGCTTGGTCGGACGCACTTGCGCACGCGACAACCAGCTTGCACCCAATTCCATCGAACGGTCGGTGATATCTGCAAAACTTGTATCCATACGCATTAGATACTCGCGCTAGCGACAGATTTCAAATGAAAACAGGTCGCAGCTTGCGCAGCACGCCCTTGCAGTCTCTCAAATGAGGGTGATATGCCCGTTCGACCCGCTTTTCGCCGCAACAGGAGAGTTTCCCATGTCTCAATTCCCGACATCGTTCGACAAGGAAGGTCTGCTGGCCTGCGCCCGTGGCGAATTGTTCGGCCCCGGCAATGCGCAATTGCCCGCGCCGCCTATGTTGATGATGGATCGCATCTCCGACATCTCGTCCGACGGCGGCCTGCACGGCAAGGGCCATGTGGTGGCGGAATTCGACATCACTCCCGATTTGTGGTTTTTTGAATGTCACTTTCCCGGCAACCCGATCATGCCCGGCTGTCTTGGGCTGGATGGGTTGTGGCAATTGACCGGCTTCAACCTTGGCTGGCGCGGCTGGACCGGGCGGGGCTATGCGCTTGGCGTGGGAGAGGTAAAGCTGACCGGCATGGTCCGGCCGGACCGCAAAATGCTGACCTACAAGGTCGATTTCACAAAGGCGATCCAGACGCGGCGGCTGACGATGGGCGTGGCCGATGGCATTGTCGAAGCCGATGGCGAGGTGATCTACCAAGTGAAAGACATGAAGGTCGCGCTGTCCGAAGGCTAACCATGACGGGCAGGCTTGGCCCAAAGGCTTGCTGTTTTTGTCATAAATTGATTCAGATCAGGACTTTTCCCGCAATCCCGGTTAGACAAAGACAAAAGGAAGGCTGGAACCCATGCGCCTGACGACACGAACCAATCTGGCCCTGCGGGTCCTAATGACCTGCGGGATCAATGACGGCGAAAAGCTGCGCACTGCCGATATTGCAGAGCGTTGCAACGCCTCTGTGCATCATTTGCTGCAAGTGGTGCACACGCTGCAAGAACATGGCTATGTCGACACGCTGCGCGGGCGCGGGGGCGGTTTGAAACTTGCCAAGGACGGAAACGACATTTCCATCGGTGAAGTGTTTCGTGTGTTCGAAGCGGGCACCCCCTTTGCGGAATGCTTCTCGCCCGATGGCAATACCTGCCCCCTGATCAGCGCGTGCCGCCTGCGCAATTATATCAAGCGCGCGCTTGAAGCCTTTTACCACGAGCTGGACATGATCACGCTGCAAGATCTTGTGCGTGGCAATTGCGGGTTGCGGGAATTGCTGGCAATGGCGCCGGAAATGGCGCAAGGCTGCAACCCGCAAACCGTTTAGCCGCTTTTGCAGCAGCGTTAAACAGCAGCAGTGTTTGAAGTGACCTGCCTTCTTCGACCCTGCGATGGATATAGTAGGATAGGGGCGCGTTTTGACACGTGCGATCAGTAAATCTTTGTCTTGGCGTCAGGTTTCAAGCTTAGCTATGTGGCGCGGGATGGTCCATGGCAAGACAACACGGGCCACGACCTCGGCGCACCAGACAGCGCCGATATGTCCCACCGGAAAATGGCACTGATCAGCTTGTAGGGCGGTCCGAATAAGATGGTTTTTCGGGAAGGCTTGCGCCTTGCCGAAATAACACATCTGCCCTAGACAGGCTGACGGCAAAAGAGCAAGGGGGGACGCCGATGCGTCGCGTGGTCATTACAGGTCTGGGTGTTATCTCGCCCATCGGAAACAGTGCCGAAGAAGTGTCGGACAGCCTACGCAAAGGCCGCTCAGGCATTGTCTTTGCACCGGAATATGCCGAGCACGGCTTCCGCAGCCAGGTAAAGGGCGAACCCCAGATTGTACTGGAAGACCATATCGACAAGCGCGACCTACGGTTCATGGGGCCGGGCGCAGCGTATAACTTCCTGTCCATGCAACAAGCGATTGCTGATGCCGGGCTGGAAGACAACGATGTGTCGAACCCGCGCACCGGGCTTGTGACCGGGTCGGGCGGGCCGTCCACCTCGAACCTGTTTCAGGCGCATAAGATCGTGGTCGAAAAAGGCAGCCCCAAGCGCATGGGACCGTTTATGGTCACGCGCTGCATGTCGTCCACGAATTCGGCTTGTCTGGCCACGCCGTTCAAAATCAAGGGTGTGAATTATTCGATCACCTCGGCCTGTTCGACCAGCGCGCATTGCATCGGCAACGCCGCAGAGCTGATCCAGATGGGCAAGCAAGATATCGTTTTCGCGGGCGGGGGTGAGGAACTGGACTGGACGCTATCCTGCCTGTTCGACGCGATGGGCGCGATGTCGTCCAAGTATAACGACACCCCCGAAACCGCCGCCCGAGCCTTTGATGCCACGCGCGACGGGTTCGTCATTGCCGGTGGTGGCGGGATGCTGGTGCTGGAAGAGTTGGAGCATGCCAAGGCGCGTGGGGCCAAGATTTATGCAGAAGTCACAGGTTACGGTGCCACATCTGACGGGCATGACATGGTCGCCCCCTCGGGCGAGGGCGGCGAACGTTCCATGCGGCTGGCGCTAAGCACCCTGCCCCAAGACCGCAAGGTCAGCTATATCAACGCGCACGGCACCTCGACCGTCGCGGGTGATGTAACGGAAGTAGAGGCGATCCGCCGCATCTGGGGGAGCGGCAATGTGCCGCCCATCTCGTCGACCAAGTCGTTGACCGGTCACAGCCTTGGCGCGACTGGCGTGCATGAGGCGATCTATTCGCTGCTGATGATGCAGGGTAAATTCATCACCGCATCCGCCAATGTGACTGAGTTGGACCCGGCGATCCATGCAGACGAAATCGCCACCTCTTTGGTTGAGGATCTGGAATTGGATTCGGTCCTGTCCAACAGCTTCGGCTTTGGTGGCACCAACGCGACCTTGCTCTTCAGCGCCTATCGCGGCTGACAGACGGTCCTGGGATCGTTGAAACAGGGGGCCGCGCAGGCCCCCTGTTTCATTGGGCGCGGCGGCGCAATAGCCTGCGCCCAACCCTTAGCCCCAATGCGGCCCCACCCAAGGACAAGGCCAGCGTGGCCGCAACATAGAATGCGGCACCGGCCACAGCACCCGCTTGCAGCAGGATAAACACTTCGAACCCGAACAGCGAAAAGGTGGTGAAACCGCCGCAAAAGCCCGTCATGGCGAAAGCCCGCATACGGGCCGACAGCGGCAACGCGGCCAGTATGCCGATCAGAAGCGAGCCAATGGCATTCGCGCCCAGACTGCCTGCAAGGGGGAGCACTACTGCCAAAGCAGCGCGCAGACCCGCGCCCAGACCCGCGCCAAGGGCAACCCAGACCATCATGGGGCAGCCCCCCACAGCCCAACGCCCACCGCACAAACCGACATTAGAACCGACGCCATAACATAGCTCGACGCCTGAACCTTGCGCCCTGCCTCCCACATCTGAACGGTAAGCAAGGCGAAGCTGGACACGGTCGTGAAGGCCCCCAGAACGCCCGTTCCCAAAACCAACCAAAGCAGGCTGGCCTGCGTGGCAAGCCCGGCCAACAGGCCCAAGGCGAAACTGCCGGACACATTGACAAGCAATATCCCCACAGGCCCGACGACCTTGGCGGCTATCCAAGCCCGTGCAAGCCCGCCCAAGGCACCACCAAGGAAAATCGCAAGGACAGAGGTAAATGTCAGCTCCATTCCATCGCCTTAGCGCGATTCCGCGCAGCACCCCAAGCCGAAAGCAGAGCACCTGCAATTGACTTGGCAACAAGCGGCGCGGTAAGTCGCGGGCATGCAACACAAGAGGTCGCGCCGGTGCCGCTGAAAACAATCGAGGATGCAATCGCCGCAGGTCGCGAAGTGCTGCGCACCGAAGCGCGCGCGCTTGACCAGATGGCCGAAACGCTTGGTGCACAATTTGCCGAAGCGGTGGAACGACTGACCTTGTTGAAAGGGCGCCTGATCGTGGTCGGCATCGGCAAATCCGGCCATGTCGGGCGCAAGATGGCGGCGACCTTCGCTTCTACCGGAACCCCCGCGCATTTCGTCCACGCATCCGAAGCCAGCCATGGCGATCTGGGCATGATCACGCAGGAAGATTGCTGCATCTTGCTGTCCAATTCGGGCGAGTCGCGCGAACTGAGCGATGTAATCAGCTATACGCGGCGCTTTGCGATCCCTCTCATTGCGATCACCCGCGCACCAGACAGCACCTTGGGCAGGGCGGCGGATATTGTGCTGTGTTTGCCAGATGTGCCCGAAGCCTGCGCCATTGGCATGGCGCCCACCACCTCGACCACGGCCAGCATGGCACTGGGAGATGCGCTGGCGGTGGCCGTCATGAAGCGGCGCGGTTTCGACCCCGAAAGCTTTCACCTGTTCCACCCCGGCGGCAAGCTGGGCGCACAATTCCTGCGCGTCGCGGACCTTATGTATACCGGCGACGTGCTGCCCTTGGTTACAGAGGACACCCCCATGTCCGATGTGCTGGTGCGTATGACCGGGTCCGGCTATGGCGTGGCAATCATCGTCGACGGGATGCGCTTGACCGGCATCATCACTGACGGCGATTTGCGCCGCAATATGGATGGGCTGATGGTGCGGCACGCCCGAGACGTTGCCACACGAAACCCCAAAACTATAAGCCCCGAGGCGCTTGTATCCGAAGCCGTGGCGATCATGAATGGCAAGAAGGTCAACGCGCTTTGCGTGGTCGATGACGCGCTACAAGTCAAAGGCATGATCCGCTTGCACGACTGTTTGCGCGCAGGCGTGGTCTAAAAATGGAGCCTGCCCTTGCAGCCAAGCTGACGGTGGCGGTCATGACCTATAACCGCCCGGCGCATTTACAAAATTGCCTCGCCTCCGTGCGGCGGCACTTACCGGGCGCGCCGGTGCTGGTGATGGATGATGCAAGCGACGACCCTGCGCAACTTGCCATTCTAGAGCAGGCACAACACGTGCCGGGATGCCGTGTGATTGTCGCCTCTGGGGAGGACGGGTTTCACGGCGGGCTCTACGGTAACATGCAGCGGGCTTTGTCCCTGTGCGACACGCGGTTTCTGCTGTATTTGCAAGAAGATACACAATTGGTGCGCAGTCCCGATGCCGTCGATATGAACCATGTCGAACAGGCGCTCGCCCCAAGCGCTGCGGCCTTCGCCTATCCGTTCTTCATAAAGGCCTTCAAGAAGAAGGCCGGATGGACAGCCCAAGCAAGTGGCCTGCCGGGATCGGTGCAAATCCGGTCAAGGGGCAGCGCGCTTCGGCCATGGAATTTTTATGCTGACATCTGCATTGCCGACACGGAAACACTGCGCACAGCAGATTGGCGTTTTCAACCCACCGAGGAAGCAAATGGCAAACAGGCGCAAGCCCTGTTTCAACCCATGGAATGGCTAAGCGCGCCCTGGGGGTTTTATTGCCCCGAAGTGCCGATCTTTCGCTGGCGCGCGCGGTCCCGTAGCCTTGCGCAACGTATCTTGCCCCCGCGCGTGCGCGAAGCGGCGTTTTTTCACGACATGGACGCGGACGCGATCGCACGCCTGCGCAAAAGGCCAGCACATACCCTGCCATTTGCAGAGGATTACCTTACCACCACGCGCAAGGTACGCCGTCCTTTCGTGTATCAGGATGTAAAATCGACCCGGCTGTCGCATCTGGTCTGGACGCTGGAATCCAAACTTTTCAAGCGCTAAAGGCCACCCCGCGCCAGCGCTTGTTTCGCGTTTTCATCGAAGGTTTGCTTTAGCGGTATATCGGCTTTTTCGCGCCCTGCCTTCCAGCGCGTGGTGATCCCGTCGCAATGCAGGAACCAGAAATCGTGCGCGCCACTGGCCCAACGGCGCGGCACGGATTCAAGGCTATGGGTCATTAGAGACCAATCGCCCAGAAACCCATCGGGCCGCCAGGCATATTTCGTCGGGCAAGACTTTAGACGGTCGGGCCGGGTAAAGACATGGTCCGAATGGGTCGGGCTGTTTTGGGCCGGGTCGCAAAAGCGCCAATAGCCCGGAAAGGTCACGACCCCAAGCCGAGAAGCGCAGACCGCGTCGAAAATGCTGCGTCCGGACTGGCTGGCGACAATCTCGTCTATATCGCAGGACAATACGGCGCGCGCCCGGCGCAACCAAACATCGCGCACAAAATTCGCGGTCGCACTTTGTAAATAACGCGCATCTGACGCCCGCGTGCAAATCTGAGAGCTTGGACCGTAACGATAGGGCACAGATTGCACCAGCACCGCTTTCAGCACACCTAAACCAACCAGCCGCACTCGCAAATCTTCGGGCGTGTAGGCTGTCGAGCGATTGTCGGAAATCAGCACCGCATCGGCCCCGTGGGCGCGATGATGATACATGACCCAATCGCAGACCCAATCCAGATCGTTGTTCTGCGACATGGTGTAGAGAACGTTGCAGCCCGTGAAAGGGTCCGGGTCGGCCTGCTGCACAGCGCAAGTGGCCTGCCAGCCACCATCCTCAAAGCCAAGCTGCGCGACCGGCTTCGGCGCGTCAAACTCCAGCGTAGCGTAGCGTTTGAAACGGCGCAGCTTTGGCTTGCCCAGAGGCGCCCCGTCGGCCAGCCACCGCGCACCGCGCAAGATGGGCCACAGGTTCAGCGGGCGCGGTGCGTAAACGCGCAGACGCTTGGCCTGCGCGCTCCAGACAGCGCCATAGATCAGCGTGTCCGTGTCGTAACGGTCCCGAAGCGCGGGGTCATCGGCGCGCCAGCGCGACAACGGCGGAAGGTCGCGCGCCGGAAACAGACGCGGCGGCGCGACGATCCCGTCAAACTGCGCAAGCGCGGACCACGTCACCCGGCCTTGGCCTCGTATTCTGCGGCCTCTGACAGCCATTCGGCGGCGTAATCCACCTCTTGCCATTCCTTGAACCACGGGCCGCCGCGAGTATGGTGCACGGCTTGCGGATATCCCTCGGCCGGTTTGTCATACCAACCTTCAAGCCAGTTCCAGCCCGTGGGCAGGGCACCGATTTCGTCGTCTTGAGCCCATTGCAAGCGGTGCAGATAGGCCCCAGTTTCGCGGTTAACCAGTTCGGGCGTCAATTGCTTGGTGCTGGGATGGCCGCAATTCATCAGCATAAAGGACGACCAGTTCTTGCGCGGATAGGCCGATTGCGGCACCCCGTCCATCTTGGTGGTTTCCTTGGGCTGGTAGTCATGCTGCACGACGCAAACCGCCTTGGACGGGTCCATGTATTGCTCAAGCTCAGCGACGTCGCCGAAGAACAGGAAGTCGCAATCGACGAAGATCGCCCAGCCCTCGTAGCCCGCCATATACGGCACCAGAAAGCGCGAATAGGTAAACTCTGTCGAGGCCAGCGGGTCAACCTCGCGCGTGTAAAGCCCCTGATCCACCAGCTCTTGCAGCTTGATCGGGATCACCTCGACCGGGATCGTGGCATGCTTTTCCAGCGACTGCTTGGCCACCTGATACGCGATATCCTCGCGAGAATCCCAACCGATATAGACGCGAAGTTTGTCCATGTCCCAGACCTTTCCGTTCTGTTGTCCAGTTCCCGGCCCGTGCATAGCGCGCCTAGCGGGCGGTTAAAACGAGTATTTCATTTGTCCGTATGGGGCGGCAGCATAGTGCCGATCATCTGCGCGGCCTGCTCCAGCGGGGCCATGACTTGCGCTTGCACGCGGGCCGCCCCCGCCAGGTAGGGCGCGCGGAAGGTCTGGTCTTGCGCGGCGACTACGGCCTGCGCCATCGCATATGCATCCGCCACGGCCAAGGCCGCTCCCTCAGCTGCCAGCATTTCGTAGGCCGCACGGAAATTGCCGAAATGCGGGCCATGCACCACCATCACACCCAGCCCGACGGCCTCGAACGGGTTTTTGCCGGTCATCACGCGCCCCTCCAGTGGCAACGACTGACCCGGATATGCCACCGGCACCAATCGCAGCCAAAGCCCCATCTCGCCCAAACTGTCCGCGATATAGACCTGAGTGCGCGGCGTGATCGGCTGGCCCTTGGACCGCCGTGCAATGCGCGCTGGGTCAAAGACGGCGCGGGCATCGGCCTCTGTGCGGTCGGCATCTTTCATCTGGCGCGGCGCGATGATCATCAGAAGGTCAGGGCAGTGTTGCAACGCCTGTGCGTGCACCTGCATCAACTGCGCCTCTTCCTCGGTCCGGGTGGAGGCCGCCAGCCAGCGGGGCCGCTCGCCGATCTGCGCCGCGATTTCGGCGCGGGCGTCCGGGTGGTCGGGCGGCGGGTTCGACGCCGCTTTCAACAGGCCCGTGACGCGGATCTTCTTCATCGGCGCATTGATCTGCGCGAACAGCTCCGCCGAGCGGGCGTCCTGCACATGGATGTCGTCGAACAGGTCCATCAGCCAGCCATTCGCCGCCGCCACGCGCTTGCGGTTGCGCAAGCGGCGGGGGGTGACATGAGCGTTCACGATGGCCATGGGGATGCCACGCTTGCGGGTTTCCCACAACATGCGCGGCCAGAGGTCCATCTCCGACAGAACGAAGGCATCGGGGCGCCAGTGGTCAAGGAATCGCGTAACGGCGCCGGGGTAATCGGCGGGCGCATAATGGTGGATGACGCGGGGCGGCAATTGGCGCTTGGCCATCGCATCGGCCGCCGCGCGGGTGATCGAGGTCAGCAGGAAATGGGTCTGCGGGCGGGTCTGCGACAGGCGTTCCAGCAGCGTCAGCAGCACCGTGACCTCGCCCACGCTGACACCGTGAAGCCACAAGACTTCGCCCTCTGGCCGGGATTGCGCGGGGTGGCCCCACCGCTCGGACAGGCGCGCGGGGTCTTCCTTGCCCTTCTTCGCACGCCAGTTCAGCGCCGCATGCCACAGCGGCGCGGAAACGGCAGATGCCGCCATATAGGCCCGGATCAGGGCAGGTGTCTGCATGGGTCAAGCCCCTTGGAACGGATCACGGGCTTGTCGCCGATTGGCGGGGCGGGTGCAAGATGGGGTTAGTCGAGCGCTTGCTCCAACGCCTCGCGGATCAGGCGCTGATAGGGGATTCCGCGCTCTTTCGCACGGGCCTTCAACGCCGCGATCAGGGGTTCGGGCAAGCGCATGGTCAGGCGCGCGGATTTGGGCATCGCTTCAAACCGCATGGGTTTGAACTGCGCGAAATCGAGGGTGGAGAGGTCTTGGTCCAGAAACTCCTCGGCCTGCGCGTCAGTGGTCAGGACGGGAACGGATTTCGGGGAAGGCTTGGGCATAGCGTGCTCTCCAGCTATCGCAACGCACTGGAAAAACTGATGCGTCCATCGCGTTCTACGATTACGGTATACTGGCCTGAAAAATCTGTGATGCCAAAGACATAGCGCGATACCGCTTGCTTTGCTGCTTCGCTTAGGCTGTCTACCCCAAGAAGAAAGTTCCGATCACCTCGCTCAGCGTATTCAGGCCAGCTTAAAACTACCCGCTCTGTTTTCAACAGGTCGTCATATCCACCAACACCGGTATCGAAATGGCGAATTGCCATATGAATTTCTAACCAGTCTGGTCTGACTCCGATACTCTCGATTGCATGATGCATCGCAATCATTTGCGCTGTGTCGCGGTCGACTCGTAGATCTTTGAACCTTTCCAAAACCAACTGCGAACTCGCGTCGAAAATCTCTTTCCAGAGCGGCCAGTTTTCTTTGAAGGTGCTTGGCGCAGAAAATACCGCTATTGCGAGTGCTAAGGCCTGAGCACTCTTAAAGACACCTACCGGCCAATCGGCACCAAGCCCTGCATTGCCTTCTAGAACTTCTAGGTCGAACGGCAGCACACCAGAAAGATCGCGGAAGTCATCTGCGCTGTAATCGTATGCTCCGGTCGTAATAAGCTGCATAGGCTTCCTACCTCGTAAATTTCTTATACTTCACCCGCTTCGGCTCCAGCGCGTCCGGGCCAAGCCGCCGCTTCTTGTCTTCCTCATAAGCCGCGAAGTTGCCTTCGAACCATTCGACA